>JAYTVG010000910.1:0-11961 GCA_043744135.1 Deltaproteobacteria bacterium
TGACCGACGCGAACTTCATCAGCGCGGGCTTCGACGCCTACCGCTGGGTGATGGCGGTGCGCGGCGGCGACGGCAGCATGACGCTGTTGGTGTTTGACACGAGCACGGGTGCGGCCGTTCGCATCGCGACCGTTGCGCTAGCACCCGACACCGGCACGTGGACGCCGCGGCGCGTGTTGGCGGTGGCGTGGCCGCGTGCGTTTGTCGCGGGATGGGACCCGACGCAAAGCCCGTGGCGCGGCCACAGCGTTGACGTCTACGACCTCAGCGTGAATCCGCCAATCGCCACCGATGTGCTTGCGATTGCGAGCGCCCCGGTCGCGGCATCGGTCCGCGACGATCAAGTGGTGGTGGTGCGGCACGACGGCATCAGCGTCATCACGCCACCCTGTGGCTCGCCCTGAACGGGCAACCGCGCCGCGTGTGCCAACACCGTCGCCGACGTCTCAAGCAGGTAAACGTCCGTTGCTTTTAAACCACGCGATGCTGGCGTCGATGGCTCCCGGCAGCGGCGAGCGTCGGTAGCCGAGTTCGCGTTGCGCCTTCGCGCATGACACACGGAAACGATCGCAATAGCTCCAGCGCACCGCTGCCGACGTCAACCCCGGCTCGTTGCCCGTCAACGCCGCCTGCACATCGCCGACCATGCCAGCGGCCAGCGCGAGTGGCCGCGGCAATACGCGCGTCGGCGCTCGCACACCCGCACGCTCGGCGACCATGTGCATCATCGCTTGGTAGCTGAGGTTGTGCCCGCCAAGGATATAGCGCTCGCCTGAGCGGCCGTGCTGCCACGCTGCGATCATGCCGCGCGCGACGTCGCGCACGTCGACGAACGAGTTGACGCCAAGCGTGGTGGCCGGAACCTTGCCTAAAACGAGGTCGACGATGAGCTTGCCAGACGACGGCTTTGAGTCCCACGGGCCAAACATGAAGCCGGGGTTGACGATGACGCGATCGACGTCGTTGGCCGCAGCGACAACGTCTTCGGCTCGCTTTTTGGTGATTGAGTAGCCATCGGTGAGTCGAGCCTCGGCGAGATTGAAGCGCGTCGTTTCGTCGGCGTCCGGCCCACCGATGGTGGCGAGACCGATGCAGACCGTCGACGACGTGTGCACCAAGCGTGTCGAACCCACGCGGCGCACCGCATCGACGACGTTGGCGGTGCCGTCGACGTTGACGCGCGTCATCGCTGCGGTGACCCTCGGCAGGATGCTGACGCGCGCCGCGACGTGAAAAACCACCTCGGCGCCACCAAAAGCGTCGTTTAGGGCAGCGGCATCGTCGAGATCGCCTCCGACAAATCGGATCCGCGTTGCAGCGGCGTGTTGTTGCAGGTGCTGGACCGACGCGCTGTTGCGCGCCAGTGCCGCTACGGTGTGACCAGCGTCGACGAGCGCCAACACGAGGTTGGTGCCGAGCAATCCCGACGCGCCGGTGACTGAAACGTGAGCCATGTGAAGGTGCTACCTTCGTATCACCGCGTTGTGAATTCATCGACGTTGGGAGATCGACGACGCATGTCGATGACGTGCCGTGATGGAGCTGGGCGCGTCCACGCATTCACACCGTCAACTCACAGACAGTTGTAGCCATTCGCCGCGCTCTGCAGCCCGCAGACCTTGTCTTGTAGCGCGCAGTCTGTTGTGCGCAGCGCGGTGCCATCACACCAAGACAGCGTGTCGTCGTCGCATCGCCCTGCGTAGTCGACGTCGCCACAGGAACTCGTCGGTCCAGCACTGAGGCAGTCATAGCCGACGGTGGCGCTTTGCCAACCGCAGTGGGCTTGCGAAGCGCTGCAGTCGGACTGTGCGAGCACATCATCCGAACACCACACCAACGTGTCACCGTCGCAGCGGCCTTGGTAGTCGAGGCCACCGCACGGATCGTCGGCGGTCGCGTCGGTCGCGGCGCTGTCGACGTCGGCGAGGCAGTTGTAGCCGGTGACGCCGTCTTGCCATCCACAATGCGTCGACGCGCCGCACGCCACGGTGTGTGGTTGGCCATTTGCGCACCACGACACCGCGTCGCCAGCACAGCTTCCGAGGTAGTCTAGGCCGTCGCACGCGTCGGTGTTGTCGACGGCGTCAGTCGGTGGCGCCAGCGATTGGCCGCTGGTCACGAGCGTCATGTAGTAGGTCCAATCCCAGTGCGCGCCGGGATCCGTATGCGTGTTGCCGGCTAGCTCAGCGTGGCCAACGATGTGCGCACGATCCGCCGGGATGCCGCGGCGCGCGCAGATGTCGGCGACCAACGCGGCGCTGGCTGCGTACATCTCAGCAGTGAACCAACGTGCCTGACGCATGATGGCCTCGTGCTCGATGCCGATGGCGCGCCCGTTGGCCGACCGCGCGTGGTACGCGGTGTCCTCTTCGTGCACCATCTGCGTCACCTGTCCGTCCGACGACCGAATCACGTAGTGGGCGCTGGTGCTGTACGGATTTGAGGCCGAACGAAACCACGCAATCGTGCCGGCGTAGCTGCCCTCGGTGGTGTGGATGACGATGGTGTCGATCGCTTGATACCGGCCGCGGCCATAAAATCCCTCTCGTGCCGGTACGAACGCAGCCACGAGCGCACTGTCGGCCCCCGCAACGAGCGCTTGTGTTTTGTGGCCGGCGCCGTCTTTGTGCGGGTGCTGCCCCACCAGCTGCAGCACTTCCCCCGTCGACGCGACTGCGACCGCGCCGGCGTCAATCACGTCAAACACGTCGCGTGCGTACAACGCGCCTGCTTGTTCATCGCCGTCGGCACCGTAGCGCACGAGCGCGGCGCGCCAGCCACTGACCGCAGCGGGCAACGCGCCGTCGCGCAGCGCCAGCGATCGCAGCACTTCAGCAGCGACGCGCACGTTGAGCGCGGGATCTTCGCGCGCCGCCGCCGCGCTGACCCCCAAGCTTCGAGCGGCCGTCGTCAAGCGCGGCTCGTTCACACGCTCAACGATGCCCATCATGCCGACGGCGCCACGACTACCGTGCGCGTCGTCGTCGTCGTCGAGCTGGGTCTGCTCGGGCATCTGCCAACGCGTCTCGACGTAGCCGATCGCCAACAGCACCTCGACCGGAACGGCGCTTTGGTTCGCGGCATCGTCAAACGCCCGTCGCAACGGCCCTGGGCTGCCCGCGTCTTGTTCGACGACATTGCGGCAAGCAAACGTGGCGAAGAATGCGGCGAACGCGATCGTGAGTCGAAGCATGTACCTCCCTGGCGACACCGCCAACATGAAGTAAACGCGGGCAACCCACATCCTCACGACGACGGATACGCGCACGCCGGCCGTCACCCGTTGCACAAAAGCGCGGCGATCCTTGTCGCTCAGGCACGACGCGTTTCGTTGGCTGTGTGGCGCGTTTTCAGCGCCCTCGTTCGGGCACGTGCGTGCCGCTCGGCTAGCGCGCCGCTTCAGTCAGCTCGATCATTTTTTCAAGCGCGCGTCGCGCGTCGGCCGCGATGTCGTCGCGCGCTGCAGCGTCGAGCCGCTCGCGGTGCCCGGTGGTTTCGTCGACGGCGTCGCCAGCAAGCACGCGATTGAGTTCGGGTGCACGACCGTGGCGCAATAGATCGAGCAAGCCGACCAAGTGGGGCGGATCGTTTCTGCTCATGGTCGCGCACCCGCAGCCCAGCGACCCCCCTCGCAACCCGGGCAACGTCGCAGGCACATCCGCCAAGTTCACCACCTCGACACCACGCACCTTCGCGACGTCGCGGGCGTTTTTCACGAAGTGGCCTTCGGTACCGATGGCGATCTTGTCGCCCGGCTGCGCATCCAACACGGCCTTCCACAAATATGCGGTGCTGCCCGCGCCATCGGCGACGTCGACGACGTCTTCGCGGCTCTCGGGATGCACCAGCACCCGAAATCCCTTGGCGCGCCAATACGCCACCTGTTGCGGGTAAAACACCATGTGGACGCCGCAGTAGCTGCCCCACAACACCAGTTGCGCGTCATCCAGACGACGTTTGTCGGCGTCCGCGAGCGCCGCAATCGACATCTGCGCACCGTCCCAACCACCCTTCCACAAATACATATGCTGCGGCGCAATGCCGACCTTCTTCCCCGAATTGCGCCCTAAGTGTTCGTCGGGAACAAAGAAGATCTTCTTATTTTGCGCGCGCGCCCAGCGCATGATGGTGGCGGCATTTGACGACGTGCACACCGCGCCGCCTGTGCGGCCAGCGAGCGCTTTGAGTCGCCCCGAGGTGTTCATATAGCAAACGACGATGACGTCGTCGCCGTAGCGTGTTTGCAGCTCGTCAAACAGCGGCAACACCATGTCTTCTTTGGCGAGCGCTTCCATCGTGCAACCCGATTTGGGGTTGGTGATCCAAACTTCTTGATGCGGGTGCTTGAGCAGCGCGATGGTCTCCGCCATGAAGTGCACGGCGCTCTCCACAAAGATGCGCTGTTTGGGATTTTGCACGGCTTGCTTGGCGAGCTCATAGCTGTCGGCCACCTTGCCGCCATAGCGCTCCACCAACTTCACGATCTCGCCGCCCATATAGTAGTGCGCGAGCAGCCGCAGATCGTCGCCGAAGTGGGCGAGGGCCGGCACGATATAGCGGTCCATCCACGGCAACACGGACTCGGGCGTGCGATCCGGCAGCGCGAGATACTCAGCCACGTACGGCTGAAATTCCTGCTGGTACCAGTCCATCGGCAAGTCGGTTTGGCAGATGTCCATGCCGGGCGTGAGGGTGATGCCACTGCTGCGCATGCTGCTGTCGAGCTCGACGGTGCGTTTGCGTTTGATGCTGACGAGGGATGTCATACGCGGACCATAGCGCGCCCACGAAACGCCGTCGCGGCCGCCAGCATCACACTTTGAAACGCCACGCGGGCGCCGCATTGGTACCATGACCCGACAACGATCCCGACCATGGAGTGGTGCGTGAAAACTGGTCGACAACAACTGACGCCACAGCACACGAGGATAGGTGGGCGCAGCCGCATGCGTCGGGGCGTCTTGTGGGCGGCATCTGGCGTTGGCGCGCTCATCATCATTTTGTCGGCGCTGTGCATCTGGACCGTCACCACCATCGCGCGGGTGGTGCGCGGCTTTCGCTTCGCGCGTGCGCTCACGCAAACGCCTGAGCTGCACTTTTCGCACCGCGGCGTGGTGTTGTCGGGATGCTCGCACGGTGCGCTTGGCCGTGCCGTCGTCGAGCTGCGCCCCGCGGCGGCGATCACCCGTGAAGGACGGCTGCGCACCTGGCGCATCACGGTCACGAATCTGCACGCGATCAAGGACGTCACGTTGGCCGTGTGCGTTGCCGGCTACCCGCTCATCGACGCGCGTTTCGTGGGTCGGCGCAAGCCCGTGCTTTTAGACGGCGTAGACGTCGGCATTGCGCTGGTGCTCAGCAGCCTCAGCCCGCCGCTCGCGCAAGCCGCGCTATCGTCAGCCTGTGTCGGGCCGGCGTTGGCGGACCTGTACGGATCGCCGCAGCAACCGGTGTTTTTTGAACTCAACGACGGCGCGCTCATCGTCGAGGTGCGCCGCACGGAACTCGACGTGAAAGCGGTGGCGTCGGTGTTGCCGCGCGTAGCCCGCGTCGGGTTGGCGCTGTGCGGCATCGACGAGATCCCAGCAGCGCTGATGGCGCACCACATTGTGCAGGCGAGCGGGCCAATCAGCGGCGCCCCGGTGACGGTGCCTGGCGTGACGCGCTGACAGAGCCGTCATCTGTCGCCGGCGTCGTCGTCTTCGCTGGGCTGCTGTGTTGCTGGCGTTGCATGCTCACCGGTCGCAAACCAACCCGTGATGGCGCTCGCAAACGCCATCGCTTGCCGGCCCGATGACAAGACGAAGTGTTTGTCGACGACATACGTGCCAGCTTTTTTGCGGTAGCGGCGAATGGCGACTTTCGCAGCGCGCAGTTGCAGAGTTTGTGGGTCGCGCTCTTGAAACAGATGGGCGACCGTCGCCCACGATGACGACGACGCGATCACCACGCGCGCAACCTCGTGGATCTTCTCAACGCCATCTTGCACGTACGTCACCGACAATTCGTCTGGCTTCATGCGCATGATTGTAGCTGCACGGAGTCAAATCCACCGATCAAGTGAGCTGCGCGGCACGGCACCGCGGATCTCGCACTTGCAGTTCAAGCAGGTTTGAACTATCTAAACTCCACGGACCGCATTGTCACGGAGGCGCGCGTGTCGCTCATCGCTTGGTCGAACGCGGCCGTGAAAACACCTCCGCAAGGGGCGCTCGCCGCCGATCAGCACGGACCCTGGATCAAGCAGGTGGAGGCGCAGCTCGCCACGCAGTTGAGTGGCGACGCGGAGGTCGACACGCTCGCGCAGGCCCAAGCGCTGCTCGTGCTGGCGCCGGCAGCTAAACGTCTGCGTCCGCGATTTGCTCGGCTGTGCGCCGACTTGGTTGCCGGCGATTTGTTAACCGTCACGCGGGCGCCGTGGGCCGCAGGCGTCGACGCTGATGCGCTGCGTGACGGCGCCGTCGGTGTCGAACTCGTCCACGCGGCGAGCTTGTTGCACGACGACATCGTCGACAACGCGCAGATGCGCCGCGGCCGCCCATCGGCCAACGCGGCATTCGGCGTGGCCACGGCGCTGCTTGCGGGCGATCGACTGCTCGCGGAGGCGCTCGGCTTGTTTGCGCCGCGCGCGCTGCCGCAAGCCCTCGCGACCGTCAAAGACATGGCCAACGCTGCGTTGTTGGAGGTGCAGTTGCGCGGCAACGCGCGCGTCACGGTCGAGCAGTGCTTGAGCATCGCCGACGGCAAGACCGCGGTGCTGTTTGGGCTCGCCGCATGCGTCGCCGGCTGCGCGACCCACGGCAGCGCGGACGACATCAAACGTTTGGTGGCGGCTGGTCGCGCGCTGGGCAGAGCGTTTCAGATCGTCGATGACGTCGACGACCTAAGCCGTGACAGTGAAGAGCGCTGTAACGATCTGATCGAGCGCACGCCGACCTTGCCGATAGCCCTAGCCCGCGATGTCCAACAGAGCATCGCGACCCTGTGGCGGTCGCCCGAGGTCGCGCGTGAAGATGCCTACGCGTGCGCGGAGGCGATGTTGGCGGCCGGCGCCGGCCATCGCGCGCTCGATGTGGCGCGGCGCGAGGTCGCGACGTTAAAAGACGCATTGTCCGCGTACGATGACGCTGCGGCGTACCAGTCGATCGTCGGCGTCGCCACGGCGCTCGTGCGCGAGCGCGCATGACCGTGAAAGCAACGCGCGGTCGCGGCCACGTGCTCAAAGACGCTGGTGTGCCAGTGATGCCCGCGCAGATGGCGGCTTGGGAGTCGCTCGTCGTCGAGGCTGTCGGCAACACCATCGACTTTTGGCGCTTCAAGCGCAACCACGGACGCGCGTGGGCGCTGTTGTTTTTGCGTGGCCAGCCGCTGTCGCAGGCAGATCTGCAGCGTTCGCTCGGGTTGTCGAAAGGTGCCGCGTCGATGGTGACGGGCGAGCTTGAGCGCTGGGGGGTCATCCAAAAGGTACGCGTGGCCGGCGACGCCACATGGCGCTACGTCGCGCAAACCGACTTGATGCGCATGATTCGTCGCGTGCTGCAAGAGCGCGAACTGACCTTCGTTGAGCGTGTCAAAAGCGACCTCGACGAGGCCCACGACCTCGCCAAAGCCACGGGCGACGTGCCGCACGAGATCATGCAGCGCCTCAACCGCATGCGCATGCTCGCCAGCCTCGTCGACAAAGCCCTGCGTGCGTTTGTGTTGACCGCCAAGCTCGACGTCGCTGCTGCGGTCGCGGTGCTGTCCGATCCGCTCGGGCGCAAATAAGCACAGACACAAAGACCCGCTGATCCGCAAAAAGCCCAAAGCGCCCAAAAAAAACGACGCAGGCCTGTGCCTGCGTCGCGTCGTCGACACGGGTGCGTGTCGCTTACTTCTTCGCGGCCTTCGCTGCTGGTTTGGCGGCGCCGCCGGCTTTCGAGGCCTTCATCGGGTTCTTCGAAGCCACTTGCGCCTCGGCCACCATGCGGCTGCCCTTTTGCGCCTTGCGCTTGGAGGGGTACAGCTCAATCAGACCGCCGGGGGCGCCCGGCACGCAACCGCGCAAAAAGATCAGCCCCTTTTCCTCGTCAAGCTTGAACACCATGACGTTGATGGTGGTGGCGCGCTCGTTGCCCATGCGGCCCGACATGCGCTTGCCCTTGTGCACCTTGCCGGGCGTCGCGCGGCAGCCGATTGAACCGCCGTGGCGGAAGTATTCGTGGGTACCGTGCGTGGCGCGGAAGCCCTTCATGTGGTGGCGCTTCATCACGCCCGCGGTGCCCTTGCCCTTGGAGGTGCCGCTGACATCGACCGACGCGCAGCTTTTGAGCAACTCGAGCGTGAGCTTGTCACCAACGTTGACTTTGGAGGCTTCGTCAGGCGTGCAGCGCATCTCCTTTAAGAAGCGTTGCGCGGGTACGCTGGCTTTCTTGAAGTGCCCGGCCATCGCTTTGTTCACAAGTTTTTCACGTTTGGCGACGGTGCCGACTTGCAACGCGGTGTAGCCGTCGGTCTCCATCGTGCGTTTTTGCGTGATGATGTTGTCTTGCAGCTGCATCACGGTGACGGGCACACGCAAGCCGTCTTCCAAAAACACCTGCGTCATCCCGATTTTTTTCGCCATCAGTCCCAGCGTCATACATCTCTCCATAGGTCATTCGCCGATCACGCGGGCGTGTGCATGAACAACATGCAAAACCAACCGCGCGCAGACGCACTTGCGTCCGGGCCAGAGGACCAAATCCCTAAGGAAGCGCGGACGCTAGCTTAACGCCGCAGAAGATCAAGGCTCCCGCGTTGATGGGTGGCCAGCTCGCCAAACGTCCGCCTATTTGCCGACGATGATCTCAGGGCACGACTCGATATCGGGCGCAGTCGCTTGGTGAAGCTTTATCTCCAAGGTTCGCTGCTCGCCGCGGTCCAACTTCTGCTTGGCCGTACAGCCTCGAGCGAGAAACTTAGCCGGGTCGACGCATTTGCTCGCGTCCGCCGTGGCGCAGCCGATGACGTCGATCAAAAACAGGTCGCCGGGCGGGATCTCCGCAAAGTCCTCCGTGGGTGTTGAGCCCTTCTCATACGGGCCGTACTGCTCGACAGTTTTTTGCGCGAGGTTCAAGACGTCAAAGCGAATAAACGGCGGCGCCGCCTTGAGGTCGTCGCCTCGGGTCAGCACCAGCTGCAGCTGCTCCCCGCAGCCTGTGAGCGCGACGAGCGCTGCCAAGACACAGCTGAGCGCGCCGAGGTGATGACGTCGCTGGTTAGAGTTTGCTTGCATCGACACTCCAAGTGAAGCCGCTGTCCTTGCGGACTTCACGGTAGCCAAAAAATCCCGCCGCGCCACCGAGCGCAACCACGGCGACGCCCGCACCGATGGCAGCGACCGCGATGACCGCGGGAGAGATGCCGCCGCCCTCGTCATCGGCCGCGGTGGCACTGGGGTCCGTCGTTACGGAACCGACGCCGGAAAACAGCTTGGGACGCAGCTCACCGGTGTCACGATCCTTTTCGGTGTCGAGCCACTTGTCTTGCGTGCCTTGCGAGATCGCTTCCGCGAGCGCGAACGTGGCGCGTTCACGGTCGTTTTCCAGCGGCACGATCTTGACGCCGTTGACACTGCGCACCTCGCCTTTGACAACTCGCCCCGAGATGACCTCGACGTTTTTGCCTGCCGGCAACAGCACCGCCACCACGACATCGTCGGCGACGCCGGTGCAAGCCTCGACAAGTTTTTGCGCACCGACGGGTTGTTCCACAAGCGCCAACACCTCTTTCGCCGCGGTCTGCTTTTTGCCGCCCACCGTGGCCATCACAGACGCGCCCGCCTTCGTCACCATCACGCGCTCAGTGAAACGGCTGCCGTCAGGGCTTTTGACGGCGACGTAGTGCACGCCCGTTGCCAGGCCTTCGACCACCATGGGGGTCACGCCTTTTTGTTTGCCGTCGACAATGACGTCAGCGCCCGGGTTTTTGCTTTTTACCGCGATGGTGGCTGTGAACTTCACGCTCGCCTTGACGGCAGCGAACAACTTCAGCAGCGGCTTCGGCGCCTTTTTCTTGTTGGGTTCGTATTTGGGTTGCAAAACGATCAATGCGCGCGCGGCTTCATCTGCAGGGCGCTTCTTTTTCGCTTCTATCGCGGCCAGTGCGCGCAGGCTTAGCAAGTCGCGCCCGAGCGCCTTGGACTTGTCGTCGTCCGCGAAGGCGGGCCCGCGCTCCCACGCGGCGAAGCCCTCGGCGGTTTTGGTGAGCGCGGCCGCCCAGCGGTTGGCGTCAGCGGCGGTTCGTGCGTCGCTTAAGGCTGTGGTCGCGTCCTCGAGAGCCTTCGCGGCCGTATCGTCCACAGCTGAGGTGGCGTCCAACACCGGGATGCCGTTTTTGTCGAACGCGCGGACCAAAGCGGCGTCGATGGCGGCGCGATCTTCCGCGCTGACGCCCTCACGAGCGGTGCTGCCGAGATAGACCGGGCCGGCAAAAGCGCGTGGCGCGCACAACACCGTGGCGACGACGACAACGAGGCCACACGCGAATCCACCGACCTTGCAAGGTGAACAGACCAAGTGTTGACTGCGAAACAACAGGAGGAAGGGGCTGGATTTCACGTTCACGGGGGGGAATTTGCCCGTGTGCGCCTCCAGACGCAAGCGAACGGCCGGCAAAAAATGCCGTGCGTGCCGAAGGCCACAGCTTCGCGCGCTCGCACCGCAGACAAGCAGCGCATCACTTCGCGGAGCCGCCGCGCTCGGCAGTTCGCAACCCAAGGCTTGGTGAATTGGTTTGTTCACCTCCGCGGGAGTTGAGATGACTTTGTTCACCAAGGTCGGTGACTTCATCGACCAAGGTCGGTGAATTACTTTGTTCACCTCCCAAGGTCGGTGAATTCTCGCCAAAGTCTCGCTCACGGCCGCAAACGTCTCTATATTGACGGCATGCCAGCGAGGGAAGCAGACGCGTCAAATGGCCCGAGTGCGCAACTCGGCCGGTACACGCTCACGCGTCGCATCGGCAAAGGTGGCATGGGTGAGGTCTGGCTGGGCAAAGTGAGCGGGGCGCACGGGTTTGAAAAGGCCGTCGCAATCAAACGCATCTTGCCGCAATTTTCGTCCAACGTGCACGTCGTCAATATGTTGGTTGATGAGGCGCGCATCTGCGTGTCGCTCAACCACCCAAACGTGGTGCAGGTGCTCGAACTCGGCGAAGACCGCGGCGACTATTTTATTGTGATGGAGTTTGTCGATGGCCACGCGCTGTCGCGGCTGCTGCGCAAACTCAAAAACGGCAAGCGGCGGTTGGAGATCTTGGAGGCGTGTTACGTCGCCATTCACCTCCTCGAGGGACTGCACGCGGCGCACGTGCAAAAAGACCACCGCGGCAAACCTGCCGGCATCATCCACCGCGACGTCAGCCCACAAAACGTCCTGCTGTCACTTGATGGCGTCGTCAAGGTGATCGACTTCGGCATCGCGCGCGCCAAAGAACGCCTTGAGGTGACGCAGGGGACAAGCGTCAAGGGAAAGCTGCGCTACATGGCGCCAGAGCAGCTCTCAAGCAAGCTCATCCGCGGCAAATCACTCGACCACCGCGCCGACGTCTTCGCGGCAGGCATCGTGTTGTTTGAGATGCTGGCGATGCGACAACGCTTCGGTGGCGACAAGGAAAGCGACATCATGGACGCCATCTTGAAGGAGGAGACACCCGACCTCGCTCGCGAAGGCCTCATCGATCGTGAGCTGATGGATATCGTCGACACCGCGCTTGAAAAAAACCGCGACGAGCGCTTTCCAGATGCGGCGACATTTGCGGGAAAATTGCGCAACTATTTATACAAGCGCGACCCGAGTTTTACCGCGGACCGCATCGCGCGCCGGATGCGCGAAGCCTTCGCAGTCGACGGTGACGGCGACGACAAAGACACCCGAGAGGTCGATCAGCGCGGCAAGCCCGTCGCCCCAGTCGTCGAGGTTGACGACGAACAGACGCGCA
>JAYTVG010000911.1:0-3448 GCA_043744135.1 Deltaproteobacteria bacterium
GCTCGACTGACGAGCATGCACCGCAAAAAAAGCCACCCACGACACACCGCGCGCGTTCGGTCGCCGCGCCTAAAACGTCAAACCCAAATGGACCATCACGCCGAGGTGCAGCGACTGCTCGATCTTCAAGCGTCGTCCGACCGGGTCGACCGCGGGGTTGAAGTAGACGTTGCGCTCTTTGGGGTTGTCGAGGTCGACTTCGGTGTTGGCGTCGCCCGCGAGATCCTTGCCAAAGTCTTCCATCGTGAGCAGGTGTTCGCTGTCGTTGGCGACGTTGCCGTTGACGTCGAAAAAGAAGTAGCGAAACGCGCGAAAAAACACCCCCAGCTGCAACCCTGTCTGCACCCACTGGTCCGTATAGGTCATCTCCCGCAGGGCGTCAGAGAGCTCCGAGTAGTCGCGCCCGGGTGAAAAATAGCGCGCGAACGCCGCCACGTTGATGGAGAACTTTTGCTCGAGCTCGACGTTTTCATACGGCACTAACTCGGTGCCCACAGTGAACCCGCCGCGGTGGCGCGGTTGAAAACCCGTCAGCGACCCCGGGTTCGACGCCGCCAGCGGCAGCGTGTAGTCGACGACGAAGTAGGGGTCCAGGATCAAAAACCGTTTGCTCATGGCGACGCTGAAGTGAAACTGGTGCGCCCCATCCGCGACCGGCCCTGGCGTGCTGGAGTCGTCCACGCTGTCGTTGGTCGGGTTCATGAACGGCAACAACGGCGGTGTGTAGTCGGCTTGCAGGGTCACCGTCGGCTTGGTGTCGTCGCGCTCGTTGTTGAGGGGCGAGAAGCGCAACCCAAACGTCGGGTTGTCAAACCCTTGGCGGTACCCTGTGAAACTGCCGTTGTCTTTGTGGTTGAACCGCCATGCGTTGTACGGCTTGCCCGGGAAACCGAACTTGCCACCGCTGATGGCGGCGTTGATGTTGCCGGCACCCTGCGTCTCGTTCCAGTTGTCTAAGCGCGGGCTGGCCTTGGGCGCTTGGTCGCGCGCCAACGTGGAGTTGTCGGCGTTGGTGCCGTCTGCATAAGACAACGATTGTTGGTCCCAAACCACGATGGGCCACTGCGCAAACGCCGAGATGTCGTGAAAGATGCCGACCTCAAGACGGGGTTGCAGGCGAAAGCGTAGGCGCTGGTACTGAAGTTCTTTCACGTCGACGGTGCGGGGCGCGCCGTTTGGATCGTCCTGTGGTGGCTGGGTGTTTTCTCGAACCACAAGAGCGCTGTCGCGCAAGAAGTCAAACGTCAGCTCAATGTTGGCGTCGAATGGATCATCGCCGTCCACCGCGTCTGCGACATCCGTCACCTGGGCCGCGTGCGCGGGTGCAGCGCCGACAACGCCCAGTGGCGCACACAGCGCCGCCAAAGACGTCCAAACAGTCAAGTCGAGGCGGGGCGGGAACAACATGCGCATGGTCGTCGACGTTAAGGGTGCTGCGGTGGGCGGGTCAAGTTCGCAGCGATTGCTGCCGCAGCCGTTGCCCACGCGCGCACGCTGAATCAGATCGATCCGTCAGCGTCTGTTCGGGAACAAGCGCTCCGCTTGCGAACTTGGTACCATCACGTTGGGGTGCGAAATGACCGTGAGCGTTCGTGCGCTGGGCTTGATGTGTAACGATCCCCAGCGCGCCCACCTCGCGCTCGTCGAGCTGTCGCAATTCGTCGTGATGCCGAGCGACGCGGACGCCATCGGGGTCGCCTCGCTGGTGGATGGCAGCACGTTGCTCAAGCGTTTCCCGAGCGTCGCTGCCGGCAGCACGCTCGCGGATCTGATGGGTCCGGCGCAGGGCCGCTGCACGGTGGCGCAGATTCGCGCCGTCGGCGAGCTGCGCCCAAGCGGGCCCACTGCGGACGCGGGCGGCACCGAAAACGTCGGACCATTTCGCGCGCGCTCGTACGCAGCAGCGGTTGTCGGCGGCCCGCAAACCGCGGACGCAGCGACGTCGAGCCGATCGGCGCTGCTCGCGGGCGTGCCGGATTTCTTGGCGCGCTTCATTTGCGGCACCAGCGAGGCTGAGGCGTTTTTCGTCTCGGTGCTGGCGCGCTTGCACAAGCGCGGTGCGCTTGATGTCCCGCACGCCAACGGCGCATTGTGCGCAAGTGTGCTGCAAGAAGCGCTCAACGATGCGACGAGCAGCGCACAAATGGCGCCGCGTCACGTCATGTTCACCAACGGCGTTGAGCTGATCCACGCGTCGGTGGGCATGCCGGGCGCCATCTTGAGCTTGCGCGGCTTGTCGGAGGCGTCAGCGGCGACGGTCGATGCCACCTACGTCGACAGCTCGATGGCGCGCGAACGTTTGCGGCGCTTTCGAGGAGTGTTGTGTTTGGGCGCCTTGCAAACGCCGCTATCGCCCACCACGACAGCGCCTCAAGGTGGCACGTTGCTGCAGCTGCCCGCGGACGGCGGCGCGCTCGTCACGCGCGAGTTGGCCATCAAACCACTCGCCCACGCATAAGCGAGCGCGCTATCGGCCAGGTCGTGCCGCCAACCACTGCACCAGCGCTGCACCAAAGGCGGGCAGGTCATTGGGTACGCGCGCCGAGATGATGTTGCCGTCGACGACGACCGCGGCATCAACAAAGCTAGCACCGGCATTTTGCACGTCGTCTTTGATGGCGGTGGTGCCGGTGAGTTTGCGCCCGCGCACGATGCCCGCTGAGATGAGAACCCAGCCGCCGTGGCAGATGGTTGCGACCAACTTTCCTTGCGCATGGAGTTGCTGCACGCGCGCTTTCACCTCGGGGTCGCGACGCAATTTATCGGGCGCCCAGCCACCGGGAACGACGATGCCCGCGAGCGCCTCCGCGGGATAATCCGCCACCACGCCGTCGCACGTCACCGGATAGCCGTGCTTGCCGAGGTAGCTCGACTCACCCATGCCGGCGACGGGGACGCGAAAGCCCGCCTCCTCCAAACGCAACTTGGGGTACCACAGCTCAAGGTCCTCGTACTGAGGACCCGCCAACATCAAGATGGTTTCGGTCGACATGGCACGAGCATAGCCCGCCAGCGACGCAGCGCAGCCATTTGTGTTCACCCTGGCAGTCGACTAAGCGAAACGCACCATGGGACCCCCGCGCATCTTGGTCGTCGACGACTCACCCACCATCCGGCGCGTGGTGAGCCAAGTGTTGCGCCAGGCCAAGTTTGACGTGGTGGTTGCCGACGGCGGCGAAGCGGGTGTTCAAGAAGTGCGCGCCGCCCGCCCCGACCTCATCTTGCTCGACTTCATGATGCCGCTCATGAACGGATATCAATTCGTCAAGCGCCTCGATGCGCAGGGCTTAGCGGGCCCGCCCGTGGTGTTGATGGTGACACGCAGCGATCAAGTTCCCGAGGGCGCGCTGCGGTCGTTGGGTGTCGTCGACACCATCAGCAAACCGTTTTCGCCTGAAGCCATGGTGACGCTGGTGGAGCATGCGCTCGATCGGCACGGCGGCGCTGC
>JAYTVG010000912.1:0-1070 GCA_043744135.1 Deltaproteobacteria bacterium
GCGCGGCGCGCGCCCCCTTGACGCGCTGGCCTTTGCCGCGTGCGGGATTTTCTTTCGCAACGGGTGCCGGCTGCGCGCGAGCGATCGTTGGCGCGGGTAGATTGCGTCCGACGACGTCGAGCACGCCGCGCTGGTACGATGAAACGCCGATGGTTTGCCCCTGCAGATCGCCGCGCCCGACCGCTTGCTCAAGGCGCGCGGTGCGGTCGGTGGCGGGGTTCGAGCGCTCGATTTGCGTGCCCGCCACCACCTGCCACATCTCAAGCAGCGATCGCGGCTGGTAGTCTGCGGACGCCATCAGCGCGAGCGCGGCACTGTCCACTGCGGCTGCATCTTCGGCGCGCATGGGCTGCGTCGCGACCTGGACGGCCGCTGCGCGCGCGGGCTTAGGCGTGGTCGCGAGCAACTTTTTTTCGAGGTCCGCGGACGCCGTCACGCCGCGCTGTTGGTGCACCAGGCCAACCGCCAGCGCCGCCGCCAGCTGCGCCTCGCTGCCGAGTTTGGACAACAGGCCCGCGGTGACGATGATGCTCGAGGGCAAAACGTACAGGTGTGGCTCGCTGTCGGTGGTCGCCAAAAACGAGCCAGGAGCGAGCGCGTTTTGCTCTGCCAGCTGCGCGCCCACGCGTGCGACCAGCGCGCTCACCCGTGGGTCAATGGATGGACCGCCGGCGAGCGCCGCTTGCGCCACGCTGATCCACGCCGGCTTTTGTGGTTGTCGACTTGCAGTCAGCCACACCAGCGCAGCGACGCCAACCGCAGCGACTGCCACCGTCGCTGCGACACGGGAACGCGCGGGTGAGGTGGCAGCCGCCACGGCTCGGGTCGGCGCGCGGCGCACCGGTGCGGCGTGGGGCGCGGGCATCGCTGGATCGAGCCCAAAACCTCCCCCCCGGTTTGGCGGCGGCGTGGGCGCGTATTTTTGGGCGCTGGGTTGGGGGGGCGGTAGCTGTGACGCCTTGTTCACGACGAGCGCGGGACGCATGCGCGCCCCCGACGCTGCATGTTGAGCAGCGTACGGATCCGACGGCTGCGGAGTCGCGCGCCGCGGGTTGTGATCGTTTGAGGCA
>JAYTVG010000913.1:0-1069 GCA_043744135.1 Deltaproteobacteria bacterium
GCCACACCGCGACCATCCGAGCTGACACCAACGACGTCAATCACGCCGTCTGCGCCGACATCACCGGCAAAAACCCCAACGACGGGAGCCCCGGTGCCGACAAATATCTGCTGTTGAGCAAGCGGGAGCGTGAGCACCTCGATTCCGTTTAAAAAGCCAAAATTTGCCGGCGAGCCGCCCGCGATCACTTCGTCTACACCATCGCCGTCGAGGTCAAACGCAACCATCGCCAATGGCGCCGTGGTGTTGGAGATGTTTTGCACGCTCGACAGATCTGCGCGTGACGCGGTGACCTGCGCAAAGCCGCCGCTGTACAGGGTCGGCGGTTTGCTGCCGGCCGTCACCGCAAACGGCGGAGTGAACGGTTGCGAACTGCTCGTCGTGAAACACGCACGCGTTTCGCCTGCCACGACGGCGCACACGGTGGTCGCTTGACATTGCTCGCAGGTGACCGTCGCAGAGTTCCCCTCGCAGGTCTCGCCGCGCGCGCGCTGCACGACGCCGTCTCCGCAGCGCTCGAAGCGGCAGCTGGCGTCGCAGCCGTCGCCCGACACGGCATTGAAGTCGTCGCATTGCTCCGTGCCGTTGACGACGCCGTCGCCGCAGCGCTGCGGCAGGCAGTCGGCGCCGCACTGTGGATCGAGCAGGGGATCGCACGCCTCACCGGGATCGAGCACGCCGTCGCCGCAGGTGGTGAACCGACAGCCAAAGCAATTTGCCACGAACTCGCACTGCTCACCGATGCCGTTTTGCACGATGCCGTCACCGCAAAACTCGAAGCGGCATTGAAACGAGCAGCCGTCGTTGCTGGTGGTGTTGGCATCGTCGCACTGCTCGCCAAACTGGCTATCGATGATGCCGTCGCCGCAGCGCAGCGCAGACTCCAAGCGGCAGTGCAGGTCACAGCCGTCCCCCACCAAGCCGTTGCCGTCGTCGCACTCCTCGTCCACGTTAAGCGCGCCGTTGCCGCAAAAGTCGATCTCGCAGCGAAAGTTGCAGCCATCCCCAGGCACGGTGTTGCCGTCGTCGCACGCTTCTGTCGCCGAGCGTACCCCGTCGCCGCAGTGCT
>JAYTVG010000914.1:0-3429 GCA_043744135.1 Deltaproteobacteria bacterium
GTCAGCGGCTCCGTCGTAATCATAAAACCCACCTGCATCGCGTTGCTCGCGATCGCCGCAATAAACGCGGCGCCGAGCGCTGGCAGTGAGGCCAACAACACCGCCCACACGGCTTGGTAGGTCACGTTGAGAACGCTTGGCATGTCGTCGCCGCGACGCACGGCCGTGTCGAGTGCGGAGTACATGAACTCTCGCAGGCGGTTGGCGGTCGACGTCAGCGTCAGCGCCGTGGTTGAAAACACCAAGACGAAACCGACCGCCTGAATCGCGTCTTGGCTCTTGGCCACCTGGCCTTTTTCGCGCGCCTGCTTGAGCTTTTGCGGCGATGCTTCCTCGGTTTTTTCGCCAGAGCCACCGTCGGACATCCTTTAGTCATACCACGAGGGTGGTGCGTTGACAGGGTGGCGCGTTGACAGGGTGGCGCGATGACAGGGCGGCGCGCACGACGCTGTGCAAACGCCACCTCAATGGTTATGGTCGCGGCCCACAAGCGGCAGGCAACGTGAGGTCCTCGATGAGCGTCCAAGGCGGCGGCGGCGGCAAGAAAATCCCCACCGGCACAGCGACGCCACCGAAGGCCGCAGCGAAGCCGCCAAGCACGCCACCGCGCACCGTCGAGGTGAAAAAAGAGCCAGACACAGCTGCCGTCAAAGCCGAGACCGTCCGCTCAGATCAGTTTGAACACCACAGCGGCGCGACGGCCCAAAAGCCAGCCGCGGAGGTGCGGTTGGAGGAGGCGTTTTCCCGCGCGGCGAGCCACTCCGGGGTGGAAAACCTCGTGCGACTGCTGGAAAGTTCGCGCGCGCAGCTGTTGTCGGAACAGACGCGCCTTCGCCTGCAAGTCGCGCAAAAGCTCAAGGCGCTTCTCGGCGGCGGCTATAGCGACGCAGAATTGACGGCGATGCGCGCTGAGCTTTTCGATCTGCGGCGCAAGATGTCGGCGCTACGTAAACGTCGCCAGCACCTGTTGCGGCGTCTGAAATCGACGTTTGCGCACGCTGGCAAGACGCAGGACGCGAACCTGCAAAAACAGCTCGGCGCGCAACTGCACAGCATGCAACAGCTCGGGCCCGGCATGGCGCACGCGATGTCGGTGCTGTCGGCGGTTGAACATGCGTACACAAATTTCTCGGATGGCTCGCCTGCTGTGTTTCGGGCACGCGTGCAAGGCGGCGATGCGGCGGTGGCAGATGCGTTTGCGGCTACGACGCCTGGTGCAGCGGTCGCGGCGTCGCTTCACGAGCTGTTGCTGCTCGGGCCCGATGGCGACGGCTCAGGCGCGCTGGCGAGCGACCCCCCCGCCGCCGACGAACACGCCGACGTCACGTCGCTGGCCGCGCTCGCGCGCGCGCTGCGTGCAAAGGGCTCCGCGACATGAGCGTGTTGCTGCTGTCCGACGACGAACTGGCGCTGTTGCGCTTCACGTGCGACCTGTTTTTCGTCGAAGAGTCACCGCTATGGCCGATCGAGCAGAGCGCGCGAGAACCGACGGATACCCAAGCGGCGTACGACGGCTTGGTGCAGCGCGGCATCATTGACCCCAACGAATTTCGCATGGTCGACGCCGCCCTCAACCGCGTCGCGCCGGTGACAGAGTGTGATGCGCACATCACGCACGTCGTCACCCGCGGCAACGGCGCGTCACAACGCGTCGCTTCCAAGCGCGTCAGCTACTTCGTCATGGACGAAATCGCGGTCGCGTACCAACGCACCGGTGGCACACACGTCTTTGGCGTCGACCTCGACGGCGGCCAGCTGGTGGAGGAGCTTGCGCGCCACGTGGTCGCCCGTCGCGCCGGCGGCGACTACGTCGACGTCACGCTGACGCCGGTGGAGTTCATGGTGATGTCGGCGCTGTTGTCGCTCGCACGCGTTTCGCAAAGCCGCGCCGTCGCTGTCGAACAGTTGCGACGCGCGCTTGCAAAACCGCCGCCGCACGATGGCATCGTGCCGACGTTCGCGGCCGCGCCGATGCTCGCGCGGCGCCCACCACCACGCGCTCGGACTGGCGCACTGCTCGACGACGCGACGTGGGATGACGCGCTTCGCAGCACCATGGAGAAGGGCCTGGTGCGCGTCCAGGGCGGCGCGCTCGCGCTGCACTCAAACCTGATGGATCTCGCCACCCGCGAGATCGCGGCTGAGTACAGCGAGCAGCACACGGTAGTGCGCACCGATTTCGGCGAGGATGAGTGGTTCTTGCGTGAAACCACGCTCATCCCCGTCGACGGTTCGTTGTGGTGGTTTGGCGCGCGCAAGGGCGGCATCGCACTTCGCGAGCTCGATGGCCAACGTCTCAAGCAGGCGCTGATCGAGGCGGTTGGTCCGTTTTCTTCCAAGCGCGCGGTGCCGGCGACGCGACGTGCGCCGAGCGACCTCGTGCTGCGCGTTGAGCCCGTGAAGGCGTGAACGATCGTGATCGCGGCCGACAACAAACGCGCACCTGGCGAGGTCGTTACCCTCAACAGCAAGGCAGAAACTTAGGGTTTGACGTTCGCGCGGACCGCGGCGAGCAGCTGCTCGGTGGTGGGACGGGTCTTGTAGTCCTGCTCGGCGTGGCCCCAGCGCACGATGCCGGCCTTGTCGATCAAAAACACCGCGGGGACTGCGAACGTGTGGTGCTTTTGACCTGACGCGGCCTCGAGGTCGATGCCGTATCCTTTAAGCATGCTGACTTCAGCTTCGTCGGCTTTGTGCAACACCTTGAACCCGGTGTGCAGCGCCAAGGTCGGGTCGCTGAGTACGGCGAAGGGAATGCCGTGCTTTGCTTGCGTCTTTGCCTCTTCGCTCGGTGTTTCGACGCTGACGGCGACGATGTTGACGCCCGCGGCCTTGAACTCGGCGTTTTTGAGCGCGAGCTCGTGCAGCTGCAGGTTGCAAAACGGACACCATCCGCCGCGGTAAAACACCACAAGCGTCGGCCCCTTGGCGTACAGCGCCGAGAGCTTCACAGTGCCGCCCGACACTTGTTCGAGCGTCGCATCCGGCGCGTGGCTGCCGCGGGCGACCCCGACGCCGACGGGAAGGGTGCCTAACGTCTTTGCGTCGGTCGCGGTCAACGCCATCGGGGGCGCTGCCGCTGCTGCACCGTCAGCGGCGCGGGCAATCGTGGTGACAAGCAGGCATGCGAGGAACAGGCTGAGGGTTTTCATTTTGGTTTTACGGTCGCACGCACCGCGCCGTGACAGGATCTAAGACCTCGAACGTTGGCCTTTTTTGAACCGGGTCACCGGTGCACGGTCCGCAGATGCCGTCGCACCCCAACGGTTCAGCGACGCGCTATTGCGGATCGGGCGCGTCGGGCTCGCTCACGACCACCGACGCAGATTCAGCATCCGGCGCTCACAACGCATGAAGCGCGGCCGCTACGAACATCACCGCAAACTCGTCGCACCAAATGAACGTTGATCCCGAAAACGCGTCGGAGAC
>JAYTVG010000915.1:0-11867 GCA_043744135.1 Deltaproteobacteria bacterium
GTGGGTCGGCGAGCTTGTGCTGCAGCGCTGTGAGCGTCGCCACGTCAACGTGCGGTGCGCGCGCGAGCACGCCCATACGCACCATCGCCGCCATGAACCGCGGAGGACCGACTTGGTGCTCGAGGATCGTCTGGCACACGATGGCGAGGGTCTCGCGTCCACTGTCGGTCTCGACGTCCATCACGCGCGGCAGCACCAACGCGGCAGCAACCGCCCCATCAATGTGGTGGGTGAGGAAGTTGCCGCGCATCTTCGCGGCGTCTGAAAAGGCTGAAGCGACAACCGCGTGCAGCGTCGTTCGAGCAGACAGGCCGCTGGTTTGCGCGAGGTCGACGATTTGGCCGATCTCCGCGCACGCGTGGCGCCAGTTGATGTCGTCGTAAGCGACGTCGGCGCGCCTGCTCAGCGCCGCGTGACGCAAATGCACGAGAGTTTCGAGCACGAGGTTGACGTCGGCATCCTCGAGCGCTCGGCAGTTGCGCAGTTTCGCGTGCAGCGCCATCGGCTTGCCGCCGGCACTGCACACCGGCACGTCTTTGACTTCGCGTAGCAACGCGTCGCGCAACGCACGCGGTGGCGCCACAAACCATGGTGCTATGGCTGCAAGACGCTCGTGCCCACCAAATCGCAGCGCGACCGCCTCAGCGTCGAACGGCACAGCCGGTTGACCCACGAGCACTTCGATCGACTGCGCGATACGCGCTCGGCCGGTGCTGGCGCCGACGCCCTCAGCAAACACCTCGTCACCGAAGTCCTGCACGACGGACGCGATGCGCGGGTCGGGGGGAGGACCTTGGCGCCCGTACGCCTCAGCGCGACCTACCGAAGGCTCACACCAGCCTGCGGCGTTGAGGGAGTACGGGTTGAGTTGGCTTGATCCGCGCGATTGCTTCTTGGCGCTTGGGCGCTGGTCGGTGCTTCGCGGGGGGCGGGAGCCAGAATGCGGCAAGAATCCTCATCGGGTCTTAGCAAGCGCCAGACCTGCAACGCGAGCGCAAACCCAGTGTCCCAAGTTAACACCGTCGTCGCAACTTTCGTCGTTCATCTCCCAAGGTCGATCAATTCATGGACCTGCATCGACCTAGGCAGGCAACGCCGTCACACGAGACGTTTTGCGAACGCGCTGCCGCACAAGGTGTCAAGATCGCGCACGATACCGGGATCCGCCAACAACACATCTCGCACTAAGCCGGCTTCGCGCGCGCCGTCGATGGTCTGAAAAACCGCAGTCACGAGATCCGCGTTACTGCCGCTGGCCTTGAGCAGCAAACACGCGTCCAATCGTCGGCGCACGCGCGCGCGTGCGGATGTCGACGGCGTTAGCGCCAGTTGCGTCAACGCGTCGATGAGCGCACGCACGACAACGTCAGCACCAGCCCGCACGTCGACAGTCATGCCGAGCGCTTGTGCGTCGTCGAGCACAAATGCCAATTGCGACGACAGTGCGCGCCACTGCAATTCGCGATCACCCCGCTTGGCGCTGTCTTCATCATCTTCGTCGGTGGCGGCCACCAATTCCGCGGCAAGTGTTGCCAGGCGGTCGGAGGCCACAAACGCCACCAGCGTCGCTACGTGTGCCGCGAGGTCGACGCCGAGATCGCGCAGCGATCCCAAAAGCGAGCGGTGGTTGTCGACGAGCTCGCGCCCGACCGCGAGCAGCAGTCCCATCTTGTCGACGGCGATGCTGCGCGCGGCGTGTTGGCGCAAATCCAAAAACGCATCTTTGAGCGTCAACACTTGCGGACCAAACACATCGTCGAGGGTGCGCATGACAGCTTGGGTATTGCCCTCGACAGCCGACGCCCTCACCCGTGACATCACGGCAGACAGATCGGTGCCCGGCGTAAACGGCTTGACTGAACAGCGGAAATCCAAGCCGCCAAAGTGTGCCAGCGCGTACAGGTGGTCACGCGTGTCGAGTGTGCGCTCGTCTTGCAGCGCGACGCGCCCGACCACGCACGGCACGGCGCCCTTGGTCAGGCGCTGTTCGTCGTGCGCCGTGACGCGCCACGCGTACAAGGTGTCGGACCGTTTGTTGCGCTGCGTGAGCGCCCGCAGGGCGTAGCTGACGACGACCGAGTCCGCTGACGCGGCGGCGGGTTGAGCGAGACTGCAAAAGATGTCGCGGCCGCTGCGCTTGGTGCCATCAGCTGCTCGCACGTTGCTCTCCGCGCGCTGCAGCACCGCCAAAAACGTCTCGGTGCAACTGGGCAGGCCCGCCGCCGACGCCAGCTCAAGCGCGCGTGCCGCGTACTTCAGCAAGATGACGCTTTCTTGCCCCGAGATGTCGTCAAAAAACCAACCGCACGACGTGTACATCAACAACAACGCGCGCTGCATTTCCAGCAGACGAAAGAAGCGCACCACGTCGTCCGTGCTGGCGCTTGAGCGCATCTGCGAGGCCGCAAACTGCCGCGCCAAAGTGCGGTCGAACACGACGTCGATATAGCGATCGCGCGCCTCCCAGGGGTCGCGACAAAAACGCGCCATCTGCTCTTCGAAATGCGGCGCTAAGAAGTCGCGGAGCACATCGAGCGCGGCACGCAGGTGCTCGCGCCACCGCTGATTCCAGCCGGGACCGCCGTGCATATTGCAGCCGCAGTCGCGCTGCCATCGCCCGACGCCGTGCGCGCAGCTCCACGCGCTGACGTCCAACACTTGCGCTTCAGCGCACACGGTGTTTTGCGCGAGAAAGCTGCCGTAGTTCGTCAGCCGTACGAGTGGGTCGCGCTTCAAGCGCGAAAGCGCGGCCGCAAGCGCCATGTCGCCGCGTTGAAAGTGATGGCCGTAGCTTTCGCCATCGGTTGCGGTGTGCACCAGCCAGCTTTCACGCTCACGCGTCTGTCGACGGTGATAGGCAGCGTCAATCGATCCGATCAAATGCGAAGCGTCGGACAACACCCGCTCAAACGCGACACCGCGCGCGATAGCACCGTCGTAAAAAAACAGGTGCAGCGGTCTGCCGCTCGCGCGCTGGTGGAGGTACGCTCGACCGGTGGGAATGCTGCCGTCCTCGCAGCTGCGCCACGGTGAGCCGTCCAAAAAGCGCCAGCCTTTCGCTTGATACGGGGACAAGATGGTAAACGCGATGCCCTCGTCCGCGAGCACCGCCAGCGTGTCGACGTCGCAGGCGGTTTCAGCGAGCCACATCCCCTCTGCCTTGCGGCCAAAACGCAACTCGAAGTCGCGCGCGCCCCAGCGGATTTGGGTGCGTTTGTCGCGGGCGTTACACAGCGGCAAAATCGCGTGGTTGTAGACTTGAGCGATGGCGTTGCCGTGGCCGTGGTTTTGCGCGGCGCTGTCGCGGTCCGCGGACAACACCGCAGCGTACGCCGCCGGCGCGTGCTTTTGCATCCATCGCAACAGCGTCGCGCCGAAGTTGAAGCTCATCGAGCGGTAGTTGTTGACGAGGTCGACGATCTTGCCGTCGTCGTCAAGTACGACGGACGCGGCGTTTGGTCCGTAACACTCGGCGGCGATGCGTTCGTTCCAGTCGTGCGCGGGTGCAGCGCTCGACTCATGTTCCAACTCCTCAAGCCAAGGATTTTCGCGAGGGGGCTGGTAAAAATGCCCGTGGATGCAGACGTGTTTGAGCGCGTGCGACGGCGGCGACACGGGCCCGCTTTGTGAGTCAATCGAGCGAGCGTCAGACATCGTTGTTCTCGTCGTCAGCGGCGTAGCGTTGTCGGCGCGCCTTGCCGAGGTCACCGCGCACCACGGCCGCGGCGCCGTATTTGCCCTTAATGGCATCAAGCGCGCGGCCGAGTTGCTCGTGGCGAAGCTGTCCCTCGGGCGCCGCTGCAAACAGACTGGTCTGGCGCGCCGCTGTTGCATCCACGAGGCCAATCGCCGCCAAGCCGACCAAACGAATCGGCCGTTGCACGTCGACGCGATCGAGCAGCGCATCGAGCGCGACCATCATGCTGGCGGCGTCTTGTGCGGCTTCAGCGAAGTGCAGCTCTCGCGAGGTGCGTCGGAAGTCCGCGTATTTGAGCTTGAGTCGGACGCCGCTTGCCCGCGTGTTTTGCACGCGCAACGTGTGGGCGACCTCGTCCACCAACGGCAGAAGTTCTTGGCGGATGCGCGCGCGCCCGACGATGTCGTGTTGCAGCGTGTGCTCGGCGCCGACGCTTTTGTGGCTGCGCTCGAGCTCGACGGCGCGCGCGTCCGCACCACTTGAAAGTGCGTGCAAATGTTCGCCGAGCGTGCCGAGCTGTGCCGCGAGCGACGGCGCTCCGAAGCGAAACACATCGCCAATCGTCGCGAGGCCGAGCGCATGCAAGCGCTCCGCGGTGCGAGCCCCGACCCCCCACAGCCGTTGCAGCGCGAGCGGCTCCAAAAACGCGCGCTCCTCGCCCGGTGTCACAACGACCATGCCGCCAGGCTTTTTAAGTTCACTCGCCACCTTCGCGACATACTTCGTGGCAGAGACGCCGACCGACGCTGACAGCCCGAGCTCGTCGCGGATGGCACGCTGAATTTTCCATGCGACATCGACGGGTGGACCAAACAGCTGCTGCGTGCCCGAGATGTCCAAAAATGCCTCGTCGAGTGACAGCGGCTCAACGAGCGGTGTGAACCGCCCAAAGAGGGCCATCAGTCGGCGGCTGACGTCGACGTAGCGCGACATCCGCGGAGCAATCGTCACCGCCTGAGGACACAAACGCAGCGCGACGTACATCGGCATCGCGCTGCGCACGCCGTATTTGCGCGCCTCGTACGACGGTGACGACACCACGCCGCGGCGCCCGACACCACCGACGATCACCGGCACCCCCAACAACGCCGGCTTATCGCGTTGTTCCACGGACGCGTAAAAAGCGTCCATGTCGATGTGCAAGATCACGCGCGACCACATTCACGCACGCTAGCGCAACGTGCGCTTGCGTGGCGCGCTCAGCCCTCGATGAGGCCTCAGAGCCGAAATGCGACAGCGACCGCGCCGTAGCCACCTTGCACCGGCAGCGCGACACCACCCTCGCCCAGGAGCAACAGCCAAGGTCGGATCTCCCACGCCACACCAAGCGGAATCTCTTGAATGCCAAAGAATGGTCCGCGCGGGTCTGGCTTGAGCGGCAAGGCGATGCCTAAGCGAATGTTCGTGTAGACCCAAAAACCCTCGAACGCTTCCTCCGCGACGGGAACGCCGCCGACGAGCAACACCAGCTGCTCGTCGATGGGGCCGCCCGTGCGTTGGTCGTATTCCAAAAAGAACTCAGCACCGACGATGAGGTTGTCAAACAGCGCGTAGCGGCCGCGCAGACCTAAGCCGCCGCCAAACAACACATCGGACAGCAGCGGGTTTTTGCCGCGATAGTCAAAGAAGTCGGCGGCGTAACCTTGGCCGATGACGTCGACGTTTGGGTACACTTGGCCCGAAGCGTACGCAGCGGTGCCGGCGCCGCCGCCGTCTTTGCCAAACATCGCGTACGGGCCGATGCCCGCCTCAAGCACGTGCTCACCCACCGGTGGGCCGACGGGGCGCAGCGTCGGCGACGTCACGCAAGCGACCTGGCCGAAAAAAACCGCGGCATAGCCGAGCAGTCGCGCGCGCGCGCTCACCGCGACATGCCCATCTCGCTTGCTTTAAGCTGCGGGCGTTTGGCATCTGGCCAATCGATGTGAAACATCTCGCCGCGCGGGCTGTCGACGCGCTCGTACAGATGGGCGCCAAAGTAATCGCGCTGCGCTTGCAACAAGTTGGCAGGCAGCGTCGCGCAGCGGTAGCGGTCGAAGTACGACAGTGCCGAGGCAAACACCGGCACAGCGGTGCCGTCGAGCGCTGCGCGCGCCACCACGCGCCGCCAGTTGTCCTGCGTGCCGGCAACCTTGCCCGCGAAATACGGATCGAGCAGCAGGTTTGCGAGCGTGGGATTTTTTTCGAACGCTTCCGTGATCTTTTGCAAGAACCGCGCGCGAATGATGCAGCCACCGCGAAAGATTTGCGCGATCTCACCGAGCTTGAGGTTCCAGTGGTATTCCTTCGACGCGGCCGCGTACAACGCGAAGCCCTGCGCGTAGCAACACAACTTGGAGCAGTACAGCGCGTCTCGCACCATGTCGACGGTGATGTCGATGCTGTGACCCAGGCCCTGCGGCCCGCGCAAGGTTTGACTTGCCAGCACGCGCTCGTCTTTGAGCGCGGAAATACAGCGTGCAAACACGGCTTCGGCGACCGACGCTGCGGGAATGCCCAAGTCGAGCGCGTTAACGCTCGTCCACTTACCGGTGCCTTTTTGTCCCGCGGTGTCGAGGACGACGTCGACGAAGGGCTTGCCGGTGACTGGGTCTTTTTGTTGCAGTACGTCTGCGCTGATTTCGATCAGAAAGCTGTCGAGGTCGCCTTGGTTCCACTCCTTAAGAATTTTTGAGATCTCGTCGGGCGACTTGCCCAAGCTGGAGCGCAAGATGCTGTAGGCCTCACAGATCAACTGCATGTCGCCGTACTCGATGCCGTTGTGCACCATCTTGACGTAGTGGCCAGCGCCGTCAGGGCCGATGTGGGTAGTGCACGGCACGCCGCCTTTGATGGGCTTGCCGGGAGAGGCGCCCTCGAGGGGCTTGCCGGTCTTTTCATCCACCTTGGCAGCGCACGCGGTCCACACAGGCTTGATTAACTCCCACGCATCCGCGTGGCCTCCCGGCATCAGTGACGGGCCGAAGCGGGCACCTTCTTCGCCACCTGACACGCCGCTGCCGACGAACAACAAACCCTTGTCGGTGAGCATTTTTTCGCGGCGAATGGTGTCGGTGTACAAGGCATTGCCACCGTCGACGATGACGTCGCCTTTATCCATGAGCGCTGCCAACGCGTCGATGACGGCGTCGGTGGGCGCACCCGCTTTCACCAAGATCACCACCCGTCGAGGGCGCTTGATCGACGACACGAAGTCCTTCAGCTCGGCCGCCGGGATCAAGCTACCACCCGTAGAGCCAAACACGCTTGGCGGGTTGTCGGCGACGAAGCGCTCGGTTGTGGCCGTCGTGCGGTTGTAGACCGCGACTGCGAAGCCGTGGTCCGCCATGTTGAGCACGAAGTTTTGCCCCATGACCGCGAGCCCGACCAAGCCCACATCTGCGGAGTTCGGCGTCACTTGAGGGAACGTCATCAGTGCATCTCCCACTTCGGCGATGAGAGCCGCTGCGTTGCCAGCGGTGTAGCGCGCGCCTGCTGCGCCGGTCAATGCGCACAGCGATCCGCGCACGGCGCAGATTGCAAACAGGTAAACCGCGAGAAGGAATTCGCGATGCTATTGGCTTTTGAGTTGTTTGCCCGCGTCGGCGTCGAGCAACCACGTGACGTTGTTGTTGACGCGTGACACCTCGGCGGCGGGTGACGTGCTGTCGACGTTGAGGATGGCGTCGGCGACCGCCTGCGTCTTGCTGTCACCCAACACCAAAAACACCGCATGGCGCGCGCGCTTGACGGCTTCGAGCGTGAGCGTGACGCGTGCGGCGGGTGGCTTCGGCGAGTCCAACAATGCGTCGACGAGTGAGCTCGACCGCAATAGCGCGTGGTGCTCAAACAATGACAGCACATGGCCATCAGGGCCAAGGCCGAGGTGGATGCAGTCAAGGACGCCATCGGGGTGCACGCTGAGGAGCTCGTTTTCGTACGCCAACGCCGCCTGCGCAGGCACGAGCTCCGCGCGCACGCGATGCACGTTTACCGCGGCAATCGCTGTGCGATCCAACAGCGCAGCACGCACCAACTTGTAGTTGCTGTCGTCGCTGTCGGCGGGCACCGCGCGCTCATCGCCAAACCAAACGTGCACTTGCGCCCACGGCAGCGGCGCTTGCGCGAGGATTGGATACAGCGCGCTCGCCGCTGAGCCGCCGGTGAGCGCAACACTGAATTTACCGCGCGCAACAATCGCGCGCATTGCGTCGTCGATCATGACGCGGATGAGTTCAGCAGCGACCGCGTCGGTCGAGGAAAAAACGTGGCGGCTCATGTGGGGGAAGCCTACTCGGTGTTGATGTGGCGTGCGCGGACCGTGTTTTGCGCTGCGCGGTTGGATCGAAGTGGATTGCGCGCTAACATCACGCTACGCCAACGCAGGCCAACTTCGTCGGCTCCTCAAGGCCACCCAACGGCCAGCTCCCCGAAGGCCAGCTCCCCGAAGGCCACCCGAAGGCCACCCCCGAAGGTCGATCACATGGGCTCCTCGCGCAAACCCGACATAGACGAGTCAAAGACCCTCCAGTCGAGTCGGCCGATCTCCCAAAGCAAAGGGGCCACCGCTGACGCGCCGCCCGCGAGTGGCGCGTTTCAAACCTTACTCGAACGCTACGACGTGAAAGAGAAGCTCGGTGCCGGCGGCATGGCCGCGGTGTTTCGCGCCGTCGACACGACCACCGGCGGCGTGGTCGCTTTGAAGATCGTCGAGCACACGACCGACGACGCGTCGCGCCACGCGCGCTTCGAGCGAGAGGTGCGCGCCGCCGGGCGGCTGGTGCACCCAAACGTGTGCCGCGTTTTGACGTTTGGCAGAGCCCCGGGCAAATTGTTCATGGCGATGGAGCTCGTCGAGGGCCCCACGCTGCAACGCGTCATCAAGCACAAGGGCACGTTGCCGGTGCCGATCGCGCTTGAGGCGTTGCGACAGCTGCTCAGCGCGCTTGAGTGCGCCATCCAAGCGGGGGTCGTGCACCGCGACCTCAAGCCAGCAAACGTCATGGTGACGCCGGACGGCACCGTCAAGCTGCTCGACTTTGGC
The DNA here is from genome assembly GCA_043744135.1 of Deltaproteobacteria bacterium. Taxonomy (GTDB): domain Bacteria; phylum Myxococcota; class UBA727; order UBA727; family VGSZ01; genus JAYTVG01. Next base: position 8,721 of record JAYTVG010000915.1, read on the forward strand.
ATCGCCAAAAGTCAGGAAGACGCCACCGTCACCGCGACCGGCCTGCTCATCGGCACTCCTGCATACATGAGCCCAGAGCAGGTGCTCGGCGGCACCGTCGACGGTCGCAGCGATCTTTTCTCCGCCGGAATCATCTTGCTGGTGATGCTCACCGGGCGCGTGCGCTTTAACGGACTCGAGCCGGCCGCGGTCATGATGAAGGTGACCACCGAGCCCGTCGGTTCGTTGTTTGAGGAGTGCCCGACTGCGGCTACGGATGTGGATCGATTCCTCTCGAAACTGTGCGCGCACAGCCTCGAGCAGCGCTTTCAAACGCCGACGGAGGCGTTGGCGGCGTTGTCGCAGTTGGCCGACGTGCCCGCAGCCGAAAGCGGCCCCGCCTTGCTGGCGCGCTACCTGCGCGATGCTGACGGCGTCGCAAACGAACTCGCGACCGCGCAGTCCGCGCGCGAGCAGCAACGTGCGGAGCTGTTGCTCGCACGCGGTGATGCGGCGTTACCGGCAGCCGCGCTGGCGCTGCATCGTGCGTCGCTGCTCGATCCTTCCGAAGCCGTGCGCCGCAAGTTCTCTGACGTGTGTCAGCGCGGCAACGTCACGTTCGATCCTCCTGACGACCCGAAGATCACCGAAGCGACCGCGTCGTTTGAGCGTACGCCGCACGCGCCTGGCGTCGTGAAACGCTTAGCGGATCTGCACCGCGCGCGCGGCAACGTGCTGTTGGCAGCCGCGTATTTGACGCGGTATTTGCGCATCAAACCGACCGATAGCCACGCCCAGCAGCAGCTCAGCGTGTTGGTGGATGGGCCCGATGCGAGCCAAAGCGGCTCCGGCGCCCGCTTGCACACGCGCGATATCGTCGCCGGCATCCGCACCGGCGGCCACGTCGACCCGCATATGGCCCGGCCGATCGCGTCGGGGGCTGCGATGGGGCCGCTCACCGCCGCCGGCCTTCGGCCTGCACCCGCACCATCCGCCGCACCGCCGCAAGCACAGCGCGCCATCGCGCACTCGCTAAACGACGCTACGCTCGCGCTCGCTTCGAGAGCTTCCGCCGCGCGCAAAAGCACGTCGCTATCGAGCAACGGTCTGGCAGGTCCGCCGGTGACACTTCACACAACCGCGGTCATGCGCGGCGCTCCGCTGGGCTTGCATCCGCTGTTGTTGGTGGTGGCGGCTGTGGTGGTCGCCGGCATCGTGCTTGCCGTGTTCAGCAAGTTCATCAAGACCACGGTCGACGACGTCCAGCTCGCGGTCAACGACAACGAAATGCGCACCGGTGCCATCGAACGCAACAACATGCAGCGCTTGTGGGCGACGTACCTGGCTGACGCAAACGCGCAGCTCAACCGCGGCTCACCGCAACAAGCCATCCGCCAAGTGAACCTCTTGCTCGCAGCCAGCCCGCCCGCGGAACTCGCGCTGCAGGGATTGCTCATTCGTGCGCGCGGTCGCATCGCCATGAAAGACAACCGCAGCGCGCGGGTGGACCTGGAGCAGTTCTTAGTGGAGTCGACGATCAGCGACCCACGCCGCGCGGAGGCGCGCGCCATGCTCGAGAAACTGTACGCCCACGACGGCGCCGCCGACCCGATGATAGCCCCCGCGGCGCCGTAGTCGCACGCGCGATGCGCTACCGGTCCAGTTCAATCGCGCGATGCAGCGCCACCGCAAACAAGCGATCACGCCCGCGCGCGCCGAGTGCCGCGACCAACAGTTGCGCGTCAGCAAACTCGTGAGCGTGCGCTAAGCGAGGTGCTGGCGGCGCGTCGATGCGCAGCGTCACCGCGTCGACCTCCGCTAAAGCGAAACGCTCACCGCCGCTGCACTCAAGTGCTACGCCCACGATGCCGCTTGCGCGGGCGGACGGCTCCATCGCGGTATCGATGACCACCGCCAGCGTGCGCGTGCCGTGCACGGAGTACTGCCACGACAACTGCCCGCGTTGCGTGCGCTCCGGGGCGCCCCAGCCCAAGCGCGAGGCCAACCAACCGACCATCAACTTCGCGGTGCTGATGCCGCTGGTGCTGCACTTCACGACGACGCGGGTGGCGCGCTGTAATGAAGCGGGATCGACGACGTCGAAAATGCTCGCGAACAGCGTGCGCAGCGATGAACTCCTCAGCCATGCAAGATCGACGCACGTCAGACCGTCAAGCATGCCGGTGAGGTTTGCGACTTTGCGCAGTCCTGCAAACGCCGCGTCGTCGTCGGTGAAGCGCGCGCTATCAAACACCAAGCGATCGACTCCCGCCAACAACAAGCGCGCCGCAGCAGGATCGGTCGGTGGTGGCCCAGCCCACCACAAGGCGGTTGGCACGTCGGGCACGTTAAGCGCGCGCATCAGGCCAGGCAGGTGCTCGCCGCCGGCTCGCCCGCGCGCTTCGATTGTGATCTCCTCCGTGCACAACAGCTTGCCGCCGCCGGGTGCGATCTGGCAGTTCGCGCTCACCCAGGCATCGATCTCCTTGCCAGTGGCAAAAGGGCGCGGCTTAAGCACCAGCGCGCGCGAGGGCACATGCGCGACCACCTCGTCGATGATGGGCGTGACCATGTCGCAGATGGCGTCATCGCCCGCGTGCACGACGAGGTTCCACGAACACGCGCGCGTCACGTGCTTTTCTTTTGATGCATCCCGCCACAGCGCCGCTAGCTCCTTTTCGACCGCCTCGACGTCGACGCCGATCTGCTGCGTCGTGATGTCCCGCGACAGCGGCGAGGCCACAGCGTCGGTCATGGGCGCCTCCAGGTGTGGCCACCGCGACGCAGCAGAGCATCAGACTCATCGGGTCCCCACGTGCCTGATTCGTACGCCGGGATGCCTTTGGCGTAGCTTTGCTGCCACTCTTCGTGCACGCGGGTGATGAACCGCCACGACGCCTCCACCTCGTCAGCGCGGGTGTACAGCGACTGATCGCCGAGCATGCAGTCGAGCTGCAACCGCTCGTACGCTTCGGGAGGTTCTGCACCAAAGCTGGTGCCGTAGCGAAACTCCATGTTGACCGGGTGAATGTCGAGCGTGTTGCCAGGAACCTTGGAGCCGAACCGCACAGAGATGCCTTCGTCGGGTTGGATGCGAATGGCGAGGACGTTTGACTCGGTGGCGCTCTTTTCACCAAACAACCGGGGCGGTGCGTCTTTGAAGATGAG
>JAYTVG010000916.1:0-1068 GCA_043744135.1 Deltaproteobacteria bacterium
CCACGGCGCAGCGCGGCGTCAATGAACGCGCCATCGATCCACGCAGCCACCCGTGTCGTCGTCAATTGCCCCACAACATCCCCCACTATCCCGCACGCACGGCTCAATAGGCCGACGTACCCTTTTGCCCAGTCACGATCGCGACCGATGCCGACGCACCGATGCGATCGGCGCCCGCGGCGATCATCTTGTTGGCGTCTTGCGTCGAGCGCACGCCGCCTGAGGCCTTAACGCCCAACTCAGGCCCAACGATGCGGCGCATCAGCGCGATATCCTCGGCCGTAGCACCACCCGGGCCAAAGCCGGTGGCGGTCTTCACAAACGCGGCGCCGGCCGCTTTTGATAGCGCGCAGCCGATGACCTTTTCGTCGTTGGTGAGCTGCGCCGTCTCCAAAATCACCTTCACCGGGTAGGGGCGCGACGCCGTCACCACGCGACAAATGTCATCGAACACGGTGGCGTAGTCCTTGCCACGCAACGCGCCCAGGTTGACCACCATATCGACCTCGCGCGCGCCGCTGCGCACTGCCTCGCGCGCCTCGAACGCTTTGGCGGTCGCGGTCATGGCACCGAGCGGAAACCCCACCACGGCGATCGGCTTGACGCCGCTGCCCTCGAGCTGTTTGGCGACGTACGGAATGTTTGAAGCGTTGACGCACACCGTCGCAAAGTGCCACTGGCGCGCTTCATCGCAGACCTTTTTGAGTTCGTCGCGGGTGGCGTCCATCTTAAGCAGCGTGTGGTCGATCATGCTCGCGAGGTCGCCGCGCGGCGCCACGCCTCCGGCAGCCGCCGCGAAGCGTGTGGCGCCGATATTAACGAGCGCGTCGACGACACCTTCTTTGCGTGTGGCGCAGTAGCCACAACCGGTGCAGGTGGCGTCGGTGGCGTCGCAGGCTTGTGTGGGATCAAACCCTGCGTCCGTCCCTGAGGGCGCACCACCGGACATCGTCATCGAGAGATTTAGGCGCTGCGCCACTTGGCGCGTGATGCGATCGACGAGCGCGTCCACTGGGTCTGCTGACACAACCACCTCCGACGTCGCAACATCGTCGATGTCGCGCGCGA
>JAYTVG010000917.1:0-3424 GCA_043744135.1 Deltaproteobacteria bacterium
CGACGCCGAGGCCCCACGACGCATCCAATGACGCTGACGTCGTGCGTGTGTGCTTGAGGGTGTTTTTGCCACCGATGCACTTCAGCGACGTCACGCAACGGCTGTCCGACGTGTCGTTGGTGGGCACGAACTCTTGGGCAATGCGCAGGCGCGACTGAGACGACAGCCGCAAACGTGGCGTCTCGTCCATGCCGGACACCACGCTACCGCTGACGTCGATGTCGCCAACGCGACGCCACGCACGACCCGCCAACAAACCATTTTGCAGCGGGCCAAAATCGCCACGCAGCGACGCCGTATCGCTTTGTGACAAAAACCCACCAGCGCGCTGCGGGCTGCGGGCGAGTGCCGTCTGATAGCGCCCAATGCGCACGCCGCCTTGGTCTGATGCAACCAGGCTGCCCTCGGTGGGTTCGTAGCCGACAAACGCCACGCCCTCGACGCCAAGCGTGCCAAGCGAAGTGCGCGCGCTCGCCCCGTACTGCGGCTGTTTTTGGCGCACGGGGTCCGGAAACGGGGCACCGCGGCGTAGGTCCGGTGGGTTGACGCGATCCCCAAAGCTCGCGCCCTGGGTGCGACCCCACGGCACCACGAGACGTCCAATGTTAACCGTCGCGCGATCGACGGTGATCTTTGCGTACGCTTCATAGACGTCGGTGATCGGTAAAAAACGGCCACCTGGCGTGGAATCGACCGCGAGCCGCGCGAAGGCATTGGCGTAAAAGCCCAAGTTCGGCGCTGGCAGCAACCAGCTTTCGACCCAAAGGTTGGCGATGCCGCGCAGCAAGCCCTGCGCCGGGTCAACAGCCTGGGCACTCAACAACAGCTCGGAGTCGGCCGCGACGTGCCAAGTCTCCCACAAGCGCCCGAGCGCACCCGTTGCACGCTGCGGTTGTGTCTTTGGGTCCGCGCCCTCCTCGATGATGATCAAGGGCTCGTCGGCCTGCGTGCCTGCAAAGGGCGTGTCGTCAATGATGATGGTGTCGTCGTCAGCGCGCGCGCTTGATGCTATCGACAGCGCACAACAAAACGCGCCGGCCATCAGCCAGCGCGTCTCGCATCGTCGCCACGGACTCGTCGCGTCGCAGCGGTCAGCGCTGCGGGCGGCCCGAACGACGTCGATTGCTAAACCGACGACGGCCGTCATGCAGCGTGCCTGCGACGCTACACGACGCCAGTGGTGAGGCGCTTTTCACGCTTGCGGGCACGGGCCTCGGCGGCGCGTGCCTTCAACTTCGCCTTCACGGAGGGCTTGAGGTAGTGCTCGCGTTTGCGCACTTCCTTCAAGATGCCCGCTTGTTCGACCTTTCGCTTGAAGCGCTTGATCGCTCGATCGACTGTCTCACCGTCACGCACCGTCACCTTGGTCATGTCTTGTCCGCCTGTCGCGCCCTGATCTTTCAGGGGCTTGAGAAGTGCTCCCTGCGTAGCGAGGGACCACCGCCCTGTCAACGCATGTGTCGAAGGGTTCGCCCCGCTGCAGGTTGAGCGCCTTCCCCGCGAGCACCGCTGTGCCCATGCGCGCCACGACCGTGCTACTGAAGGACCATGGCTCGAGTGCGCACGGGTTTTTTGTACCTTGGGTTCGTTGCTGCGCGCGGCGCCAGCACGGCAGCGCTGATGTCGACGTTGGTGCTCGCCACGCCGACTGCCGCACAGGGCGCTGACACCGACGCCACGAGCGTGGTGCGTTTGTCGACGGCGCTTGAGCGGTCCGACAGCTTCAAGGTGCGTGCGACCGCCGCAGTCGCGCTCGGTCGTGTCGCAGACGCGCGCGGCGTGCCCGCGCTCGCCGAGGCCCTGCGCCGCGATCCGCACTATGCCGTGCGCGTCGCAGCCGCCAGCGCGCTCGGTCGGATCTCCGGCGGCGAAGGCATAGCACCGTTGTTGGACGCGTTGCGCGACCCCGACGGCTTTGTGCGCGACGAAGCGGCGAGCGCGCTTGAGCGCTTCCACACCGCTGAGCGCGTCTACGCATTTCGCGACGCGCTTGAGTCCGACGACCCCGTCACGCGACTGGCGGCGGTGCGCGCGTATGGCGACGTGCTGCGCACCACGCCCGGTGTGGCGCCGTTTGTTGTTCGGGCGTTGGGTGACGACGACGGCGATGTGCAACGCGGCGCGCAGTCGGCGCTAGCTGCAGTCTCGCATGAGCGCGCAACACCGCTGTTGGTGCGGGCACTTGAAACCGGCGCGTCTGGTGTGCGGGCGAGCGCCGCGCGTTTGTTGGCGTTGCGCGTCGATCCAAGCGCCGTCGAGCCGCTTATCGCACTCGCAACCGCTGTCGACGAAGGTGCTGAGGTTCACGGCGCCGCGAAGTTGGCGATCCAAGCGCACCGTCAATACATCGACGTGCCCGCGCGCATCGCAGCCGCGCGCGACACCAGTACGCAACACCAAGCCGAGCGCGTCTTGGCTGTGCGCGTGCTGGGTTTGCTCGACGACCCGAGCGCTCCGGCCGTGTTCGCGGAAGCGCTCAAAGACCCACAACCCATTGTGCGCTTGGCCGCTGCGCGCGCCGCGATCGATCTGAAATCAGGTGGTGCTGCGCTTATCAAAACGGCTATCGCAAACGAAAGCGATAGTCGCACAAAAACGCAACTTGAGTTGCTGGCAAAAACGCAGCGCTGACGGTTGGCGGCTGACCTCGCGGTCGCACAGGTTGCGCAACAGTTGGCACGCGGTGTCGATTAGCGCCATCGTGGTGCATGGGCACCAAGCGCATCCTCGTCACCGTCTCCGGCAGCGACACACCGGGCATCACTGCGACGTTGACGGGCATCATGGCGCAAGGCGGTGCGCAGTTGCTCGACTTGGAGCAAGTCGTCGTGCAAGGGCAGCTCACGCTGTGCTTGGTCATCGGCGTTGACGACGGTGCCGGCCACGGTGCCCCGGTCGTGAAGGATCTGTTGTTTGCGTGCAAAGAACTTGGCTTAGAGCTGAACTTTGAGGTGCTCAGCGCGACCCCAAAGCCCGCAGCAGCCGCGCGCTACGCGTACGCGATGACCATTATCGGTGACGTCGTCGATGCTGGCAGCGTGCACGCGTTGACGAGTTGCCTGGCGCGTCACGGGGCCAATATCGACAGCATCGAGCGTTTGTCGGACGACACGCTGAGCTCCCTTGAGATCGGCATGTCGCTGCCGCGCAACGACGCCGACGCGCAGCGGCTCAAAAAGGAGTTGATGCAGATCGCCGCCACCCGCAGCGTCGACATCGCACTGCAGCGCGAGACGCTCACGCGCCGCGGCAAGCGTTTGATTGTGATGGACATGGATTCGACGCTCATCCGCATCGAAGTCATCGACGAGCTCGCGCGCGCATATGGCGTGTACGAGGCCGTCAGCGAGGTCACCAAGCGCGCCATGCACGGCCAGTTGCCCTACGATGAGAGCCTGCGCCAACGCGTGCTGCACCTCAAAGG
>JAYTVG010000918.1:0-11837 GCA_043744135.1 Deltaproteobacteria bacterium
TGTCGACGTCGGCGTCGGTATGCATGGGGTCGTGGTGAAAGATCGCCAGCTGTTTGACGCGGGCGGCGAGCGCTAGGTCAACGACCGTGCTGGCGCGCGGGTGGCCCCAGCCGACCTTCGTCACGTACTCCTCGTCGGTGTACTGGCCGTCGGCGATGAGCAGGTCCGCGCCCTCGCAAAAACGCACGAGCTCGTCGGGGATGGCGCGGGGTGCGCGGGGGTCGTTGATGGGCAGCTTGCGATCGCTCAACAACAAGTCGATCTCATTGTCGGTCGCAAACACGACCTTCACGCCGTCTTTTTCAAACGCGTACGCGAAGCTGCGGCCCGGGTGGTGCTGCTCAAGCACGCGTACCGACACACCGTCGATCAGCCGGCGGCCCTCGTCGATATCATTGGCCACGATGCGGCTCTTCAGTTCGCCAAAGTCCACCGGGAAGTACTCGACGCTGCGCATCTGCCCGCTGAGCAACTCATACGTGCGACGATCGCCTTGTGAGGTCCCATAGACATGAAACGTATTTTGCGCTTGGTACACAGGTGTAAAGAATGGAAACCCTTGAATGTGGTCCCAATGCGTATGTGAAAAAAACAGGTGTCCGACAATCGGGGCGCGCGCGGGCGAGCGCGTCATCAGGTCGACGCCGAGCTCACGCAGCCCGGTTCCACCATCACAGATGACGAGGGTGTCATCGATGCGGATCTCGACGCACGAGGTGTTTCCGCCGTAGACCTTGGCACCAGTTCCAGGTGTGGGGATGCTGCCGCGCACCCCCCAAAAGCGCACAAAAAAGCTCATGATGCACTTTCTGTCGTCGAACCACGGCCTTCATGAAAGACAAAAACAACAGTCCCTAGTTGAATGTTGTCACCGTCATGAAGCAGGGCACTGTGCACCTTCACACCATTAAGATAAACACCGTTGCGGCTGTCGAGGTCGGACAAGGTATATTGGCCGTGGACGCTGCGCTTGAGTGCCAAGTGGCGACGCGAAAGGTCCGTGGAGTTGATGGGGATGTCGGCGTCGATGGCGCGCCCCACCACAACCTCATCCACGAACAGCTCGTAGGTGCGTGGGGCGCCGGGGCCGGCGACCATCTGCAGCGACGACGGCATTTGCTCCATCGACAGCGGCAACAAGTTGACGCTGATCTCGCTGGTACTTTCTTCTGCCCAGTCATCCTTCTTTGGCACGGTGACCGCAGTCTACCCGGCTTCGGCCGGTGACCGAACTTTTCGTCAACGCTAACGCAACAAGGCCGCTCAAAGCGGCCCGATCACGAAGTCCAGCGGGCTGGCGGTTATGGGGCGGTCAGCAGCATGTCGATGGGCGCAACCGCACCAGGACCCACGTCAGCGACCGCGCTACCGCTGTAAATCGCGCTCGCACCAGCACCCGTGACGATGACGGTGTAGCTGCCGGGCACGAACACCTCGCGCAACACGCTACTTTGTGCGCAGGCAACTTCAAAGCTGTCCTCGGGTGTCGCATCGCCGGCGCGGGTGAACGACACGGCGATGGTCGTAACGCCAAGTGACGCGCAGCTTTCGGCACCAAAGCTCCATGCCACATCGAAGTCTGCAAATGCCGTCGACACGCGCTCCAACACGACGTCACCAAGCACGGTCTCGCTGCCAGCATTAATGCTCGCGCTGACGTTGCCGGAGTCGTACAGCAACACGTCGTCGCCGTGGTACAGCCCGTAGCCCTTCAAGCTGACGTTGTAGTTGCCTTGTGGCAATGCCGTGACGCTGACGCCGTCGTCGGCACAGGCGTAGGTGTCGCTGTACACGGCGTCCGCCGCGCCAATGGCGGTGACCACCACATCGACCTCAGTCACGCCCGCGCGTGCACAGTCAAACAACGGCGCGTCAGTGGGGAAGCGAAAGCCCCAAAACAAGCTCAGGTCACCATCGGCAGGCGGCGGCGGCGGCGGCTCACCAATGGCGTCTAAATCGACGACACCCATGCTATTGGTGCGCCCGCCTTTGACGTCGACACCAAAGGTGCCGTTGTACAACAACACGCTTTCGCGGTCGTACGCGTCAATCACCAGGTCGTACGCGCCTTCGTGGATATCGGTGAGCTCGAGGCCGCCGCCGACGCAGGGCTCACGTTCGAGTTGCAGCACCACCTCGCTGCCCTGTAACAACAGCAAGTCGACCTCGTCGACGCCGGCTTCGCTGCAGGTGTCGATGCCGCCAAAGCGCCAATCAAACGCGATGGTGCCATAGGGGTCGTGTGGCGCTGGTTCGACGGGCGCCTGGTAAAAGCAGCCGGCGGTCAGGCCCGCGCAGGCTGTCGGCAGCGCCAAGGCGGCACGTTTGAGTGAAGAAGCGGAAAAAGGCAGGCGCATCGCGAATCCTTTGGCGTCGTGCAGCATGATGCTCTGACGCGGGCGAGCGTGCCAGGATTCACCAATACGACCCACGACGCGCCGGCAGATCGAGGCGAAAGCGTCATTGATTTGGCAGGTTACGGCGCACAGCTGGTGTGCCCGTGCTCACAGCAGGGCGATCTTGGCGCTGGTGTTTGCAAACGCCGGCGTTCACTGCAACCGACGCTCGCGCAGTTCGCGGATGCGGCGCGCAATCTCGCTTTGTGGGGGGGACTCGCGTTCGCGTGTCTCGCGCGTCGTCGTGGGCTCGACCTTGTCATCCACGAGATGCGCGCGCAGCAGCGCCGTCATCTCAGGCGCGTGCACCGTGCAGTACACTGTTTCGTTGGTGCCGCCGGTGAGGGTTAAGCGGTCGGCGTCGACGTCCGGGGTGTCGGTTGGCTCGCTCCGGCGCACCACCACGTTTGGCGCCAGCTCACACAAGCCGTAGCAGCCACCGCGCAACACGCGGCAGCGCGGTGCGTTTGCTGCCGCAGCCTCGTTCGCGATGGGAATGAGCGCGTCGGCGCCGTGGGCGGTGCACAACCTCCCCTGACAGATCCACACATCAAACGACGGCTTAACCACTGTCACCGTCTTACGATCTTTCGCGAAACCGCACATCCCCACAGCGTCGGGCTTGCGTGACCGCTTTGTGCATGCCAAGCGAGCCGCTCGTGTCGTCGAGGAGTTCTCATGGTGAGCCCGTCTGATCCGCAACAGCCCCCCAAACGCAATCTCCCCGTGGAGACCAAACGCGGCGTCGTCATCCGCTTCGCCGGCGACTCCGGCGACGGTATGCAGCTGACGGGCACGGAGTTCACGCGTGCGGCAGCGATCGCCGGCAACGACATCGCGACCTTCCCCGACTTCCCGGCTGAGATCCGCGCGCCACAAGGCACGCTTGCGGGGGTGTCGGGCTTTCAGCTGCACTTTTCGTCAGAGAGCATCTTCACGGCAGGCGACGCCCCCGACGTGCTGGTGGCGATGAACCCGGCCGCGCTCAAGCGCAACTTGATGGACCTCAAAAAGGGCGGCCTGCTCATCGTCAACCAGGGCGCGTTTACGCTGCAGAACTTCGAGAAGGTCGGCTACACGTCAAACCCGCTCGATGACCCGTCGATGGAGGGCTACCACGTGGTGCCGATCGACATGGGCACGCACGTCGCAAACGCGCTCGCGGACATGGCCGGCATCGGCTTTAAAGAGCTGTCGCGCAGCAAGAACTTTTGGGCGCTGGGCTTGATGTACTGGTTGTACAACCGCCCCATCGACAAACAGGTGCAGTGGATCACCGACAAGTTCAAAAAGACCCCCGAGGTGCTCGAGGCCAACATCCGCGTGTTCAAAGCGGGGTGGGCGTTTGGCGAGACCACCGAGTTGTTTCACGAGACGTATCAAGTGGCGCCCGCCCCCATGGCCGCCGGCACGTACCGAAACGTCATCGGCAACCAATGTCTCGCCCTTGGTTTAGTGACGGCCGCGTCGAAGGCCAACACCCCGTTAATGTATGGCGCGTACCCCATCACGCCCGCCAGCGACGTGCTGCACAACATGGCGAAGTTCAGGAACTTCGGCGTGACGACGTTTCAAGCGGAAGACGAAATCGCCGCCATGGGTGCAGCATTGGGCGCTGCGTTTGGCGGCTCGATCGGCGTCGCTGTGTCGTCGGGCCCCGGCTTCGCGCTCAAAAGCGAAGCGCTGGGCTTGGCGGTGATGATGGAGCTGCCGGTCGTCGTGATCGACGTGCAGCGCGGCGGTCCCTCAACGGGTCTGCCCACAAAGACCGAGCAAAGCGACCTGATGATGGCCCTGTACGGTCGAAACGGCGAAAGCCCGGTGCCGGTGTTGGCCGCGCAATCGCCGGTGGATTGTTTTTACACCGCTGTCGAGGCCGTGCGCATCGCGGTGAAGTACATGCACCCCGTCATCATCTTAAGTGACGGCTACATCGCCAACGGTTCAGAGCCGTGGAAGGTGCCTGACCCCGATAGCATCGCGCCCATCGAAGTGAAGTTTCGCACCGCGCCACCGTCGGCGCAAAACCCCTACAACATCTACGCGCGCAACCCGACCACGCTGGCGCGTGAGTGGGTGAAGCCGGGCACGCCGGGCCTTGAGCACCGCGTCGGTGGCCTCGAAAAAGACGCCATCACGGGTGCCGTGAACTACGAGGCACCAAACCACGGCAAGATGGTCGACACGCGCCAAGAAAAAATCCAGCGCATACAAGCCGACATCCCGACGCCCGTGGTGGAGGGGTGCCAAGAGGGCGACTTGCTCGTCATCGGGTGGGGCGGCACCTACGGTGCGCTGCGCCAGACGTCGCTGCGCATGGTCGACGCCGGCAAAAAGATCGGCCACTTGCATTTGCGCTGGATCAACCCGTTCCCGAAAGACCTCGAGAAGATTTTCGCGCGCTTCAAGACGGTCATCGTGTGCGAGTGGAACAAAGGGCAGCTGTGGCGCGTGTTGCGCGCGGAATATCTGCTGCCCGCGCTCAGCTACACCAAGGTGCAAGGCACGCCGTTCACCACCACGGAACTCGAGGCCGCATTCAACCGCGCGCTGCAAGGCAAGGTGTAACTCATGGTTGGCATTCCTCCTCCTCCACCCGCTCCTCCTCGTGCGCCTCCGCCTCCGCCTCCTCCCGGCGGCATCCCGCCTCCTCCCGGTGCAAGCGCCGATGCGCCGCCGGGTTTGGTGAAGCTTCAGCGCAAAGACTTTCAAACCAAAAACGACGTGCGGTGGTGCCCCGGCTGCGGCGACTACGCGATCTTGGCGACGGTCCAGCGCTTGATGCCGGACTTGGGCGTGCCCAAAGAAAACATCGTGTTTGTCAGCGGCATCGGCTGTGCGGCGCGCTTTCCGTACTACATGGAGACGTACGGCATGCACACCATCCACGGGCGTGCGCCGGCCATCGCGACGGGGCTGAAGATTTCTCGCCCCGACCTCGACGTGTGGGTGATTTCGGGTGACGGCGACTCGTTGTCGATCGGCGGCAATCACACGCTGCATATGCTGCGCAGGAACGTCAACCTCAAGGTGCTGATGTTCAACAACCGCATCTACGGCTTGACCAAGGGGCAGTACTCGCCCGCCAGCGAGCAAGGCAAAATCACCAAGTCGACGCCGCAAGGCTCGATCGACTTCCCCGTCAACCCGCTGCAGTTTGCGCTCGGTTGTTCGGCGACGTTCGTGGCGCGCACCGTTGACGTCGAGGCAAAAAACTTGCTCGACGTGCTCAACAAAGCGCACCAACATCGAGGCACGGCGTACGTCGAGATCTTGCAAAACTGCGTGGTGTTTAACGACGGTGCCTGGGTCGATGTGCGCGACAACCGCGACAAAAAGCCCATGAGCCAACTGGTGCTGACACACCAAGCCCCCATGCTGTTTGACGGCGGCAAAAAAGGCATCGGCTTTGACAGTAAGACCATGAAGCCGTTCATCATCGACCTCGAAGCGCAGCCTGCGCGCAGCAGCGAAGTGCTGATCCACGACGAGACCGATCCGTCAGGCCTCATGAGCGTGATGCTCAGCCAGATGGAATATCCCGCGTTCCCGGTGCCGCTGGGTGTGTTGCGCCGCCACGTCAAGCCGACCTTCGACGACTTGGTCGTTGCGCAAGGTAAACAGGCCCTCGACAAAGCCAAACCGGACCTCAAGAAATTGCTGTTCTCGGGCGATTTGTGGGACGTCACCGGCGAGAGCTAGCGCGCACAGGAGCGAGATGGACCCGACCACGACGACGGCAGCGCAACTCGCCTCGCGCGCGCGCGCGGCGTCGCGGACGCTCGCGAACGCAAGCACGCTGGAAAAAAACGCGGTGCTCACGGCACTGGCGGACGCACTCAACGGACCCACGCGCGCCTCCGCGCTCGACGCCAACCGCATCGATCTCGAGCAGGCAGCGCAGGCGGGCATGGCGCCGGCGATGCTCGACCGCTTGCGCCTAGATGATGCGCGCATGGATGCGTTGGCGCTCACCGTGCGCGCCGTGGCAGCGCTGCCCGATCCCGTCGGCACCATCGGTGACGTCGTGCGCCAACCCAGCGGGATCCGCGTCGGTCGCATGCGCGTTTCACTCGGCGTCATCTTGATGGTGTACGAAAGCCGCCCCAACGTCACCGTCGACGCTGCCGCACTGTGTTTGAAAGCGGGCAACGCGGTGATCTTGCGCGGTGGCAAAGAAGCCCAGCACACCAACCGAGTGCTTGCATCTATCGTGTCGCGCGCGCTGGCAGAACACGGCCTACCGAGCGACGCGGCGCTGTTTGTTGACGCGCCCGATCGCGAATTGCTTTACGCGCTGCTACAACAACATCACAACATCGACCTCGTCATCCCGCGTGGCGGCACCAGCCTCATCGACGCTGTCAACGCCCACAGCAAGATCCCGGTGATTCAACACTACCAAGGCATCTGCCACGTCTACGTGCATGCGCGCGCCGATCTCGACGTCGCTGAGCGCATCACCATCAACGCTAAAGTGCAGCGCCCCGGCGTCTGTAACGCGCTTGAGTGTTTGCTGGTGGACGCATCTGTCGCTGCGCAGTTTGTGCCGAGGATCGTGAGTTCGCTTGTGGCGCGTGGTGTGCAGCTGCGCGGTTGCGAGCGTACCGTGCGCATCGCGCCCGCGGTGACGCCGGCTGTGGCGGCAGATTTCGACACCGAGTTTTTGGCGCTCACGCTCGCCGTCAAGATCGTCGACGGGCTCAACGATGCGCTGGCGTTCATCGCAGCACACGGCAGCCGACACACCGAAAGCATCATTACGCAAGACCAGCAAGCGTCGGCGCGATTTTTGCGCGAGGTGGATGCGAGCTGCGTGATGGTCAACGCCAGCACCCGCTTTAACGACGGTGGCGAGCTCGGCTTGGGTGCTGAGCTGGGCATCTCAACCACCAAGTTGCATGCGTATGGCGCGATGGGCCTGGAAGAATTGTGTACGCGCAAGTTCATCGTGATGGGCCACGGTGAGACGCGTGGGAGCCCGCCATGACGTCGACGCGTTCAGGTGCACGGGCCCCATTGGTGATGAAGTTTGGCGGCAGCTCCGTCGCATCGATCGACAAGATCAAAGCCATCGCACAGCTCATTAAACACAAGCACGACGACAATCATGCGATCTGTGTCGTGGTGAGCGCGATGGGCAAGACCACCGACGGCTTGATCGCACAAGCGAAGGAAATCGCGCGTGAGCCGGCGCGCCGCGAGCTTGATATGCTGCTGACGGTGGGCGAACGCACGTCCGCGGCGCTGCTCACCATGGCGCTCATCGACGTCGGCGTCGACGCCATCAGCTTCACCGGCAGCCAAGCGGGCATTGTGACGAGTGCGACGCACGCGGGTGCGCGCGTGCTCGAGGTGCGGCCCTATCGTGTGCAAGACGAACTCGAGCGCGGCCGCGTTGTTGTGCTCGCGGGATTTCAAGGCGTGAGCTACCAAAGGGAAATCACCACTCTCGGGCGCGGCGGCAGCGACACCACAGCGGTGGCAATGGCGGCAGCGCTCGACGCCACTTGTGAGATCTACAGCGATGTCGACGGCGTGCGGACCAGCGACCCGCGCGTGGTCGACGACACGTGCGCGATCGAAATGCTCAGCTACGAAGAGATGCAGGAGTTGGCGGAGGCGGGCGCCAAGGTCCTTAATGCCCAAGCGGTGCAATTCGCCAAGGCCAAGGGCATCGCGATTTACGCGAAGCAAACTCCCGTCGACGGGGCTGTCGGCGCCGGCACCGTGGTGCGCAAAGACGCGCCGCCCGCTATCGGCGGCGTGCGCGGAGTCGCGCACCGCGAGCGGCTGCACCGTTTGGTTGCACGCGATCTATCGCAGTTGCACCGCATGCTCGAGTTTTTGGATGAACACCAGCTGCCTGCAGGACAAATCGTCGGCATCGGTACGGCGACGGGCGGTGATGCGCGCTGCAACGCAGCTTGCACGCGGTCGAACGAAATCTTGATCCCGCCGGAGGACGCGCATGACTTTTACGCCATCTGCGCGCGCACATTTGGTGAAGGCGGCCCCGTGTTTGCCGCGGGCGACGTCGGTGCCGTGTCGCTGGTGGGGCAGGGGATCTTGCAAGACCGCGCGATTTTGAAGGCCGCACTCACGCTGCTCAGTGAACAGCACATCGCGATTGTCGGCGTGACGACCTCAAGTTTTCGCATCACGTTTCTGCTTGAGCCTGGTGAAGTGGTTGCGCAAGCTGCACGCGCCTTACACGCGCGCTTTGTGCACGCGCTTGTTGCGGACGTCGAGGCGTGAGGGCTCTCGTCATCGGTGCCGGCGCCGTTGGTGTCGCGTACGGTGCCGCACTTAAATGCGGTGGCGCGCACGTCACGTTCATGGTGCGTGACAAATACCTTGATGCCACACGCCGAGGCATCCGCGTCTACCGCGCCGCGCGTGATGTTGGCGAAGTGTTAGTGCCCGATGACGTCGTCACCGTGGTGCACGCGGACTACGATCAAATCTGGGTGTGCGTGCCGACCACTGGCGTCACCCCAGAGCTGCTGCATGCGCTCGTTCACGACACCGGTGCCGCCACCATCGTCGACCTCAGCGCCGACGCCGATTCACGCATCCGCGTCGCCGTCGGTGATGAACGCAGCGTCGAGGGCAGCGTGGTGTTGATCGCGTACCAAACGCCACTGCCGGGCGTGCCCAGCGAACACGCGCGCGAACCAGGCGTGCGCGTGTATACACCGCCGCTCGCTGCCACGCCGTTGGCTGGGGCGCGTGCGCCGCAGTGCGCGGCAGCACTCAACGCTGGCCGTCTGCGCGCGCGCGCGGTGGCCAACGTCGGGATATCGCGGGCGATGGCGTCGTCGTTGTTTAACACCATCATCGCGCACTTGGAGTTGTCGGGCTGGTCGCTCGCGGGCTTGCGCACGCGCATCGACGGTGCACCCGCGCAAGCTTTGCAAGTGAGCGCAGCGGCGCTCCGGCTCAAGCCGCCGCTGCTGTTTCGTGTCGCCACGCAGCCTTGGGTGCTGCGGATCGCGGCGCACTTGGCGCCCGTGTTCATCTCGATCCCGCTGCAGCCGTACCTGCAATTTCACTTCACCAAAGTCGGGGCGCAAACGCGGCAGTCGCTTGCTGTATTGGTCGCGAAGGCCGATCGCGCGGGCGCCGACGCGCCGGCGCTGCGCGCGTTGGCGTTGGCGCTACCAGCGCATCGGTAAGCCGCTGCGCTATTTAACGGCTGCGCTGGCAGCGTCGAGCGCACGGACGTTTTTGTCGTGCAAGTCCGCTTCGGTTTTGAGCTCGGTGTCAACTACCGCGAGTGTCTTTTGGTCGTTGTGTTTCTTCGCGTGCGCTTGCTGGGCGTCGAGGTGGTCGACGCGGCGTTGGTGACGGGTGTTTTCCTGCGCGAGCGTCAACGTGCCCGCTGTTTGCTTGTGGTGTTGGGCGACTGGTGCGGACGCCGTGTTGGCCTTCGCAGTGGCAGTGGTAGTGGCAGTGGTCGTCTTCGCTGTCACAGCCTTTGGTGTCTGAGCCAACGCGACCGTCGTCATCAGCAATGTGGCCAACAAAATGAGTGTGCGCGTCATGGCATCTCCCTTGTGCTGATGTGAAGTGAGTTTCACATCAGCATCACAACGCACCGAGACGTCGACGATTCCCGCGGAATATCTTGGTCGACTGGGTGGTTGCCGATGTTTCGTTTCAAAAAAAAACTCAGTCACAGCACGAGCGGTTCGTTCGGCGACGCCTACTGACCGCCAGGCCTCGACGCGGGCGTGCGCGACAACATGGCGTGGATCGGCGGCATCACCACCAACACCATCGGCACGGCGGCAATCAGCCCCGAGATGATGGCGATCGCCAACGGCGCTTGCATCTGAGCACCTTCGCCAATGCCCAGCGCCAACGGCAACAGCGCAAGCACCGCAATGATCGAGGTCATCAAGATCGGCCGCATGCGGTGGATGCCTGCGGTGACGAGGTCGTCTTCGCTTGGGTCGACGCGCGTTGCCAACTCTGCAAAAAAGAAAATGGCCACCTCGGTGACGATGCCGACGATCATCGTCAGCCCCATCATCGACGACAGATTCAACTCCGTGTCGGTGATCCAAAGTCCGATAAACACGGAACTGGTGGACAACAGCGTGGTGGTGAGGATGGACGCGACGATCGCCACGCGCTCATACAAAAACATCAACAACACCGTCACCAACACGATGGCGCTCGCGAACACCAGTGCGAGGTCGCGCAACGATCTTTGCTGCTCTGCATAAAGTCCACCGTAGGCGATCGACAAGCCCGGGGGCAGCGCGACCTCGGTCATGGCGGCTTTGACGTCGACCATGGCGGAGGCGAGGTCACGGCCTTCAATGCGCGCGGTCACCGCGATCATGTGTTTTAAATCTTCGCGCGTCACCTCAGCGCGCCCCTCGTCGATCGTGACGTCGGCGACGCGACTGACTGGCAGCATGCGCTTGTTGTCGCCCTGCACGCGCATCGCTGCGACATTCTCAACGCGTGCACGTTGCGCCCGCTGCGTCCAAACGCGCACGTCAATGGTCTTTTCGCCTTGGCGAAACTCCCCCGCAATCTTGCCGTCCAGCAGCGTGGTCAACTGGTCCGCGACCGCCTCAGCGCTCAAGCCTTCGACACCAGCACGCACGCTATCGAGCTTCACGACCACGTCGTCACCCGCGATCGTGATGCCGTTAAACACCTCCACGAGCCCTGGCACCTTTTGCAGATGTGCAGCGACTGCGTTGGCAGTGTCTTCAAGCGCGCGCTCGTCGGTGCCGAAGATCTTCACTTCGATCGGCTGCGGGACAGCTGTCAGGTCGCCGATGACGTCCTCCATCAACTGCAAAGTTTCGATGCGTAGCCCGGGCACCTCGGACTCAACGACGCTGCGCAGCTCGCGCATCACCTCTTCGATGCCGCGGCGCGGACGGGGCTTGAGATGGATGAAGAAGTCGCCGGTATTGGCCTCGGTCAAACCAAAGCCCAGCTGCGCGCCCGTGCGCCGCGAGGTGCTGTCCACCTCGGCGATGGTGCCGATGCGCTTTTCCACCAGACGCAACAAGCGATCGGTCTCAGACAACGACGCGCCCGGCGGTGCCGTATAGTCCAAGATAAAGCCGCCCTCGTCGATGACGGGCATGAAACCCTGGCCAACACGGCAGTACGCCAGGGCACCGCACAACAACAACGGCACCACCAACACAAACACCAGCCAGCGGCGCTTCAGCATGCCGCGCGCGACTGTTTCATACCTCCGCTGCATGGCGGCCAACAGCGGTCCACTGGGGCGCAGGCCGTGGCCTTTGTCGATGAACGCGTCGGCTAGCAGCGGCACCGCGACGAGCGCGACCAAATAGCTCAACGACAGACTGACGGCGATGGTGAGCGCGAGCGCCTTAAAAAAGCCACCGGCCACGCCAGCCAAAAACGCCAGCGGAATGAAGATGACCGTGGTGGCCATCG
>JAYTVG010000919.1:0-3409 GCA_043744135.1 Deltaproteobacteria bacterium
TGCACGCCGTATCTAAACGCGTGCCTCAACAACATGAAGGCGTCGCTGCAGGCGTTGCTGCGCGCCATCTGGCACGACCCGCACCTCGGTGGCGTGCCGATGGTGTTGACGGGGTACTATCGCGCGGTGTCCGCCATCGGTCTCAAGCGTGCCCACGACGCGCCCGCGCTCATCGACGCCGCGATGGATTGGGTGGGGGGTGACATCGGTTTGGTGTCGACCCGCGAGCAAGTGACCGCGAACATGTCGAAGTTCGTCACGTGTATCCAGCAGCAATGGCGCACGATTGTGGCGACGCTGGCCGCTGAGCACATCAGCGTGCAGTACGTCGAGCCCGCGTTCACCGACGCGCACGTCATGTTCGCCGCCGGCACCAGTGCGCTGTGGCCGCGCGCGAAACCACCGTTTGACAGTCTCCACGGCCATCGACGCATCGACAGCACCGACGGCAGCGCATTTTCCCACCTCAGTGCAGCGGTGATGACGGATATCGCCGGCTTCGCGCATCCAAATGCACGAGGCGCGCAGTTGTATGCGGACGCGGTGCATGCGGCCGTGCGCACCATCGTGCACCCGTAACTGCGCGCTCGTGCACAGTCGCTTCAAAAACAAAGAGGCGCCCTGCAGGCGCCCCATCCATCGGCAGGTGCCGCCTGCTATTGTTTGACGAGGTGAAAGCTCGCGCGCACGCTGGCTGTGCCATTGCGATTGTCGTTGTCGTCGTAGCTGGGGATGCGCGCGGTCATCAGCACGTTTTGCCCATCGTCCACGTCGGCCGTGGTGATTGTGCATTCCTCGGGTGGTGCGTCGTAGCTGTCGCTGTTGCACACTAAGATTTGTGCGTCGCTACAGTCCGTGGCGCCTTGCGGCATCTCGCCGACGTCGACGTTGTTGAGGTCCATGTAGATCATGACCCCACGTCCTTGCGCGTCGCTACCGACGAGCTCGATATGCGAATAGTTCCACTCAGAATCGACATACAGCCCCGGCTGTGGAATCGACACATCGAGCGCGTCAAACGATCCGATCGTGCCGAGCACGCGACCGCCCTCGATGCGGGTCGTTGTGTTGGTGTCGGACCACGGTTGGCCTTGCTCGTCGAGGTTCGTCTGTCCGGTGCTGCTGCCCGGTGCCGTCGCGCGCGACACCGGGCGAGGGTCTCGCTGCACGCTGTAGTCTCGTTCGACCAAGCAAGCCGTCAACGAACCACAGCCAACAACGACAACGAGTGCGCGCATCATCAAGACCTCCGTGCAACGTAAGCGATGATGGTAGCGGCAGGCGGGTCGCGGACGCGAGTTGCTGGAATCACTCAGACGTAGGTGCTGGTGCGCTGGGTGCGTCAAGCGCAAACACACGGTGCGGGGCTTCGCCATAAAGCTCGGCGTCGACGGGGGTGTCTTGCACGCGCAAAATGTAGTGCAAGTGCGGACCGGTGACGCGCCCGGTCGCACCCGACAGCCCCACCGCCTGCAAGCGCGCGAGGTGCTCGCCGGCGATCACGCGCGGCTCGCTGAGGTGGCAGTAGGTGGTTTGTAGGCCGAGGCCCAAGTCGAGCACCACGTAGCGACCGCTCACGCTGTCTTCGCTTTGGCGTTTGACGGTGGCGCGCGCCGCCGCCAACAACAGCGTCCCTGTTGCCGCGCCGATATCGGTGCCGTTGTGCAAGCTCTGCTTGCCGGTGACGGGATGCACCCGCGGCCCAAACGGCGAGGTGATGCGAAGCGCGGGATCGGCGGGCCACGCAAGCGTGCGTAGGCGGTGCACGCTGAGCACACGCAGCGCGGTTTGCAGCGTACCGCGGCGGATGCTGGGCGTGAAGAACTCGGCGTGTGCTTCGACGTCGCTGGCGTCGACGTGCGTCAAGCCCGAGCGCTCCGCTTGCGAGACCGCGAGCTTTACCGATGGCGCACCGACGTACATGGCTTCGATGGCCAGCGGCGTGTCGCCGAGCGCGCGCTGCCCAGCTGCCAGCGCGCGCGCCGCAGTGTCGACGTCGATACGCTCGCTGCGGATGTTTTGCAGCAGGGTGGAGATGCGCGCTGGCGTAGCGAGGTCACACGGCTGTTTCGGATCGACGCTACACTGACCCTGCACCGACAACAGCGCCGCGAGGGCCTCCACGTCGACGTGGTACTTGGTCGCAGCAGCCATGACCGCCGGCGGAGCGCTCAGCGCTGCAGCGCCCACGTTCACGCCGGTCGTTGGGTCGAGCGGCATCGCGACGGCGGTCTCTCTGCCTTTAAACGTGGCGAGCCAGCTCGGGCGTTCCTTTTGGCCGCGCGCGACGTTGATGCCGGTTTCGACGGCGGCACCGATGGGCGTGCGCGCGTACACCGCGTACATCAGCGCCGCCATCAGCACCGCGTCGAGCAGACCGCGCTTCGTTTTGCGTGGCGCAGCCTCGACGGACGTCATGGTGCACCCGCGGCATCGACGTCCAGCGGTGTTGGGATCGCGCGGTTCACCAGCGCCGCCAGGTCGGAGTGCGCGAGACCCGCGACCGCGAGCGGCAACGCCAACACCAACCACCAGCCCCGCAGCGCGAGCCGCACGCTGCGCGCAACCTGAGCAAAGCGCGATCGCACCAGCGCACCTTCGCGCGCTCGCTCTGCGCGCTGGTGCGATCGCAGCAGCGCGCCCTGCAACACATCAGGCACAAAGCGCCACACCAACAGCGCCATCGCCAACACGGCACCGATGGCAGCGACCGGGCCGCTGAACAACAGCTCCGGCGCCCACCGCAGCAACGTGCTGCGTACCAATCCTTCGATGGCCAGCGCGCTCAGCAATGCACCAAGCAGCGTGAAGCTCAGCACCGTTGGCGCCACCAGCAGGCGCTCGAGATCAATGGGCCGCAGCGCCGACCACAGCGCGCGAGCAGATGCGACAAATCCGTCGACGATACCAAGCGCGTCCGCCGAGGCGTCATGCCTGCCCCACGCGAGGCTCAGCAAAAGTGCATCGAGCCCGCCCTCACAGATGAGCGCGACGATGAGCGCGAGTCGATTCTTTTCGCCGAGGTCGATCCACGTCGAGAAGCTCTCGGTGCTTTCGATGGCGCTTGCGGGCGTGACGCCGCCGTTGTCCGCCAACCACACCAGCGCCGAGGCCACGGCGTTGTCGATGGCCAGGTCGAGCGCGTCCAGCACGGGATAAACGACGTCGTCAAGGTTGTCGGCGGCGCCGTGCACGCCCAAAAATACCAGGCACATCGCACCCAAACGCCGAATCAATCGGCGGTGCGCGCCAAACCCGTTCGTGATGGTTGCGTACAAACCCATGCGCGCCTCCACGGTACCACGCCTGCGCCGCTGCAACCGCGCACGCGAGATGCCGCGCGTCACTGCAGATGCGTCAGTCAGCGCTCAAACACCGCCCACATCGCGTTTTTGTAGGTGGCGTGAAA
>JAYTVG010000920.1:0-1062 GCA_043744135.1 Deltaproteobacteria bacterium
CAGCACGTACGCGCTGGTGATGCCGATGGTGTCGACGCGCCCAAACGGCAAAGTCACAATCGTCACGGAACCCGTCGCGAGCGTGTTGATGGACGGGACGCCGTGGGGCTCGACGGCCGACGTGGCGCGCAGCTGCCCCACCGGTAAACACGAGTTCATCGTACAAGCCGCCGGCCTGCCGCCCACAACCTTCAACATCGTGGTCGCCGACGGCGCGCCTACCAAGCTGTTTTTCGACCTACGGCCGGGTCGCTAGTACACGACGTTTGTGGCGCCGTGGTGCAGCCCGCAGCGCCTCGACAAGGCCTGGGCGCGCCTTCGCCGACACCTTGACGACGTCGAGCAACTCCGTCGACAACATCCGGTACAGGGCGGCCAGGTGAACGTCGTTTTCGTCCAAGTACGCGAGATGCGCGCGGACCGTGCCAGCGTCGCCGCGCGCCACTGGCCCCGTCGTGGCGCGCGCGAGCGGCATCGAGATGGCGTTGTCAGCTTGCGCTCGCATCAGCCGGGCCAACGCAACGCGTGCGATCTCGCGTTTGACGCCGGCGCGCACCAACAGCTCGATGCCATGATGCAGCAAACTCATCGCGAGGTTGGCGGTGACGACGGCACCGGCGTGGTACGCGACGCGCGCGCGATCTTTCACACGCCCACAGACGCAGCCTAGCGACGTCGCAAGCGCGGCTAACTGCGCGCGTTGTTGCGGGCGCTTGGCGTCGATCGCGATAAACGTGCCGGCAGCAATCGGCGATGTTCCATCAAGCGACGTCAGCGGGTGAAACGTGCCAAACCACGTCTTGCCGTGAAGGGCCTCAAGCACCGCTAAGCCGTGCGCACCTGACACATGCACCACCATCGGTAGCACCACGCGCCGCTGCGCGACCTGGCTAGCCACCTCGGCGATGGCGTCGTCGGGAACAGCAAGCATCAACAGCGTGCAGCGCGAGAGCTTTGCGTCGCTGACGCGGTGCAGCCTCGACACTTCAAAAACGATCGAAATGTGTGCAGCGCGCAATGATGCCGCAAGCGAGCCGCCGGCTTTGCCGACGCCGACAATTC
>JAYTVG010000921.1:0-3400 GCA_043744135.1 Deltaproteobacteria bacterium
ATCGGCCCGCTCGAGCAAGCGCGTGATGGTGGAGGCGACGCCGCTTGTGTGATCGACGCCGAGCGCCACATCGTGCGCGACGTCCATGGGTCGCACGAACGGTAAGGCGCACGCCACAGCCTCGACATCGCCGCTGGCGCCGCGCAGCTTCACAATGCTTCGTGCGTCGTCAACCGCCCCCACCACGTGCACGCGCAGCGCGTCTAAGATTGGGGTGGGCGCGTCTAAGCGCGGCGCCAGGTCGTGGTTGCCGCCGATGACAACGATCTCAAGCGCGGGACAGCGCGCCCGCAGCGCCGCCAAAAATCCATAGTAGCGCGCGAGCGCCTCCGCAGGCGGATTGCCACGGTCAAAAACGTCGCCGCACACAAACAGCGCGTCGGCGCCCTCGCTGTGCACGGCATCAAGCAGCCACGCCAAAAACGCGTCGTGCTCCACGCCGCGGTCGTAAGGCCCAAGCCGGTGGCCCAAATGCCAGTCTGCGGTGTGGACGATTTTCACGCGCTCCTGGGTGATGCGTTGGGCCAGTGCTCTATCTGTTCGGCGCGCGCACTTTTTGCAGCGTCGCGTGCAGATCTTTCACCAAGCGCGACGCTACAGGAAGCCCAAAACGCACCATCCTGGCTTTGACGGTGCGTGTCGTTAGCTGTTTGTCCATGCGCGCCTGCGCGGTTGGACGTTCACAGTGTTGACGGCCGCTTTCGCCGCGCGCCATGTTGTTAGGCACTGGCACGCTGCAGGCGATCGTTCACCGTCGCCCACGCCGCGGTCGCAGGCGGGCGCTGCACATACAGCGCGCGTGTCGTCGTGGATTCAAGCGCGTACAGCGTCGCGTACAAGCCGTAAGCGCACGCGACCGCGTCGGCTGGCAGCTGCGCTATCTGCGCGCGCGGTGGGCCGTAGCGCCGCAGCAGCAACGCGTGCAGGCCTAAAAAAACGGCGAGGGCGCTGTGCTCATCCATCCACGCCTGCGCGAGCTGATCGGCGGCGTCGCTGTCGACGTTGCTAACGAGCGTGAACGTCGTCACGTGCGGTCGATAGTGGCGGTGGCGTAAGCCGGGCGAGGCACCGATTTCATGCGCGCCAAGCACCGTCACATCGGGCACCACCGCCGCGATGGCCTCGATGCTGAGCGCACCCAAGCGCAACACCACGGGGCGCGAAGCGCTGATGTCCACCACCGTCGACTCAACGCCGCGCAGGCACGGCCCGCCATCAACGACCAGTGGGATGCGACCGTTCATGGTGGCCAAGACGTGCGCAGCGGTGGTTGGTGAGGGGCGGCCTGACACGTTGGCGGACGGCGCCGCAAACGGCTCGCCCAGCGCCTGCGCGAGCGCCCGCGCGAACGCATGTTGCGGCACGCGGACAGCGACTTTTGGCAACCCTGCACGCACCAGCTGCGAAACCCGCGTCGAGGCCAACGCGACGATCGTCAGCGGTCCCGGCCAAAACGCCTCCATCAAAACGTGCGCGCGCGCGGTCGACGTGCTGTCGTGGACAAACAGCGCGTCGGCGGCTTCGATATCGTGCACGTGCAAAATGAGCGGGTTGTCAGCGGGGCGATTTTTTGCGGCGAAGATGGCGCGCACTGCGTCGTCGTTGTGTGCGCGCCCCGCTAAGCCGTAGACGGTCTCGGTGGGCACCGCGGCGACGTTGTTGTTGCGCAGGACCTCGACCGTGGCTGACAACACCTGCGCGAAGCCGGCGGCGTCATCAAGGTGAGGCAACGACAACTGCTGCGTGAACATAGCCGCACAGTGCCAACGCAAACGCGGCCGTCAACCGACGACGCTGCGCGCTTGAGCCATCGTGAGCATGCGCCGCGCCGCGACGGCCGCGCCAAAGCCGTTGTCGATGTTGGTGACCGTGATGCCGCAGCTGCAGGCGTTGAGCATCGACAACAGCGCTGCCAACCCTTGAAAGCTGGCGCCGTAACCGACCGACGTGGGCACCGCGATCACCGGCTTGTGCGTGAGCCCGCCGACGACGGACGCGAGCGCGCCTTCCATGCCAGCGAACACGATGACGACGTCCGCGGCGTTTAGTCGATCACGCGCCGACAGCGCACGGTGCAGCCCCGACACGCCGATGTCGATCACACGATCGACCACGACGCCGAACGCGTGCAGGCACACCGCGCACTCTTCAAGCACCGGCAAGTCGCTGGTGCCCGCCGCGGCGAGCGCTGCGGTACCGAGGTGCGCAGGGGGCGTACGCGCAAACGCGATGACGCGTGCTTGCGCGTGAAAGGCAGCGTCGGGCGCGACAGCCTTAACGGCCGCGTACGCCGCTTCGTTTGTGCGCGTGACCAACACTGCTTGGCCGTGCGCCATCAAGGTCGCAACGATGGCCGCTATTTGCTCTGGCGACTTTCCTTCGCCGTACACGACCTCTGCGAGCCCTTGGCGCTCAGCGCGTTCGAGATCCACTTGCGCAAAACCGAGGTCGTGCACGCGGGGCGGGTGGCTGGTCATGCGCGTTAACGCTTCGGCTTGACGATGGGGCGCGCCACCACGGCGGGCTTGGACGCCACCGTTGGCTTTGCATCCGATGCCACAGGTGTGCGCGCTTGCGTCGGCGGCACAGGCGCCGGGCGCGGCGTGCTCGCGGGCGACGATGACCGTGTCGTCGACGCACCGACGGTGCCGGCCCGCACGGTGGCGCGGATGGCGGCTTCGGGATCGTCTTGCCACTCTTGCCACAAGTGCAACAACAGCGAGACGCGGTCGAGATCGAGCGACGGCAGCGCGGGGTGCGCGACGTCTGCAAAAAAGCGTTTGTGGCTGTCGGGGACCAGATGCTTGAGCAAGCGCTGGCGCTCGTTTGGGCCGACGTCGATAAAGCGCAGCCCAAGGCCGCCGTCTGGTTGGCGCACCACGCGCGAGTGCAACATCACCACACCCGAGGGCAGCATCAATTCGACGTCGAGATCGTCGCGCTCCTGCGCGAAGCGAAACCCTGACACCACAAACGCGCCGCCGAGGCTCAAGTCGCGCAGGCGCGCGTGCGCTTCAAAACGCGGGCTCCCTTTAGGGCCGAGCACCGTGATCTTCACTGGGAGGTCGGCGACGAATCGCTCGTGTCGGCGTTTCTGCTGCATGTGATGCGCTCCAGCGCTCGTCGTTAGCAGTTTTTGCGACGTTGGGAACGACGCTTCGCCGCTGCGGCCTACGACGGCGGGCGCGGCAGCATCACGGCGCGGCAGACCGCGTGCAAGTCAAACGACGTCACGTCGCTTTGCGAAGCGCCTTCGGGCTGCTGGGCCGCTTGAGCGCACACCACTGCCACAGCACGACCATCGATATACGTCGTGCCCGCGTACGTGGTGTCGCGACGTTCGCATTGCGCTGGCTCAGTGGCGATGCTGCAGTCCGATGCCGTGCCTTGATGCGCCAAG
>JAYTVG010000922.1:0-3399 GCA_043744135.1 Deltaproteobacteria bacterium
CTGCCCAACCTGGTGGTGGATGGATCAGGCGCGGGCACCATCAACGTCCACTAACGTGTCGCCCTGCGCCCGCACCACCGTGATGTGCGGGGCGTTTGAAGGCAAGTCGAGCAAGGCCAGCGGCAAGCTTCGCGCGCGTGGCGTCGCCAACTGCAACGGTCGCGCGGGGGCAACGCCCGGTGGCAACAGTCCCTCCAAGCGCGCGCCGCGGCCCTGTCCGTAGGCGGCTGCGAGCAGGTCGGGCCGCAGCAGGTTCAAAAGTTCGCGGGCGTCCCGCTGGCGCGTCGACGGATCCGAAAAGCCCAACACGCCGCGGTCGCGCGCGCCGGCGGACTGCAACAACAACAGCGCGTCAGGGAAGGGCGCTAGCAGCGTCGTGCTGCCGGGCGCGTCGACACCAAACGCCGCCAAGTCGGCGCGCGCGTTTGGCGCCGCGAACTCAAGCACACCGAGTAGCGGTGGAGATGAAAACGCACCGCCCTTGAAGGCCAACACACCAGGGCTAACGGTGGCGTACGGCCCCGTCGTTTGCGTCGACGCGCCCCGCAGCGAGCAGCCTTCAAGCAGCTCGGGCACCGGGCCGACAGGCTGCGAGAAGCGCACGGTCACGCCGTCGGCGCTCGCCTCCACCGTCACCTTCACGCCCATGAGCGCGAGCACCGTCGCTGGCCACGCTGAGCCGCTTTTGGTCAAGCACCGTGTCAGCGACTCGACCACAAGTGCTGTGGGCGCATCGCTCGTTGCGGTCCAACGCGTCTTGCTGGCGTCGCTGGTCAGCGACAACAACACGCTCGACCACCACTGTGACTGACCAATTAAGGCGGGGCGCGTGGCGTTGCCGCTGCTGCTGACGCGTTCGACGAGCGGCACATACGAATGCGCCTCGATGGTCTTAGCGACAAGCTCAGCGGGCAGCGCGAGCGTCACTTTGCCGCCCGGCGCCGGCAAGCGCCGCGCGCTTGCGGATGGGCTCAGCCCCACAAGCAGCAGCAACGCCCAACAACAACGCAGCGCGCGCGAGCTGTGCGATTCAAAGGCGCGCGGCCACGCACGAACAGCGGTCATCGCGCGTGCCTCAAGCGCCACACAACGGTGTCGTTGTCGTTTTCCTCGACCAAGATGACCTCAGCGCTGTCCAAATAGTCCACGTGGCCGACCGCCAGCGCGACGATCGCACCGCCCGACAAGGCACTTTTAAACAGCACGCTGCTGGATGTCAGTGCGTCATCGAAGCGCCGCACCACGACTTGGTCCGCTTCGCCGGGCGGCGTCGCAGCGGTGGTGACGACGTCCATCACGCGATCGCCGTCAAGGTCTGCGATGGCGATGCGATCGCCGACGCGTTCGGGCGCGAGGGCTATCGGCGCGTCTTCTCCAAACTGGCCCATCAGCGCGCCCGCGTCGTCGACGTAGACCCAGGCGTCCTTCTCACCTGGTACGGCTGCGAGATCGCGGATGCGCGCGGCGCTGATGTTGCTGCGTTGGGTGCGGCGCGCGAGCGTCAGCAGCGGCAAGCTGACGACGGGCGAGCCGGTGCGCAAGCGCGCGCACAGTGGGCCGCTTGGGCCCGGCGCAGACCTGAGCGGTACGACATCGGTTGCACCCGCGCGCACGGCACCACTGCGCGCGTCGACCTCAAGGCTATGGCCCGCGCTCGTCACCAACCACACGCGCTCATCTGCGAGCGGGGCAAGCCAACCAGTGGCGACGCGCGGCCAGCGTCGGTCGTGCGGGAGCGCGACGAACTGCACCGGCCGGTCGAGGTGCGCGCCGGCCGCCGTGCGGTACCAGCGCACGCCGTCGACGCTCAAGACCGCGAGCTCGTCGATGGTGTCACCGTCGATGTCCATGAGCGCCACGTCGAGCACGCCGCTTGCGACGGATCCCAAGCGTTCCACGACGAAATGGGCTTGCTGTGACTTGGCAGACGCGCCGAGCGCGACCTCAAGTTCACGGTCGAGCGCATGCGACACCGCCACCGTGGTCGACGTTAGTAGGGTGCCGCCTTCAAGCACAGCGACGGCCCACACCACGCCGCCGCCTTCAGACACGGCGATGCGACACTTCAGCGTAGCGTCGTTACTCGGCACCAGCACTGTGGAGGCATGGAGCCGCTTTTTAAGGCGCGCGGCCATCACGCGGTCGAGCTTTTGACGATCGATGCCGCGCCCTGCGCTCACCGACAACTGCACAGCACCGCTAAAGTGCTCCTCGATCGCGCGCGCTTGCAACGCACCCGCCAAACGATCGACAAACGCCGTCACCGAACTTTCGTACACGTCGGGCGCGCCGGTGACGGAGTCGACGGTAGCTTGTTGCGCACCGACGAGCGACACCACGAGCATCAACGCGAGCATGCAGTCCTCAACATCATGGCGATGATAGCCTTTGCGCAGCTTCGATGCCTACGGCTGGTTGATGTGAGGCGCTCAAAACCGTTCGGTGGCGTGCGCGTCAGCGTCGTCGGTGCTCAACGCTGACGGGGCGTCACCTGCGTCGGGCGGCCGGGAGCACATCGCGACCAGCGCGTCGCTGCTTTGCTGGCGCTCAAGCTCGGTGAGCGTCAACGTCAAGCGCTCGTGGTTGGTGAGTGCTGCGACGTAGCGGGGCGCGAGCTGCGATGCGCGCGTGAACGCCGCGTGCGCTTGCGCGCGCAACCCCGCGCGCTCGTAGGCGACGCCGAGGTTGTTGAACATAAACGCCGCTTGCGGCTGCAGGCTCAAGACGCGTTCGAGGTGCTTGAGTGCGAGGTCGACGTGACCCAGCTGCAGCGCCGCGTAGCCAAGATTGTTGTGCGCGTAGATGTCGTTGGGGCGTGCCGCGGTGACGCGTTCGAGCTCGTCGATGGCTTGCTGCCACATCGCGGTCTGCAAGTAGGCGCGTGCCAACACACGGTGCGCGTCAACGTCACCGGGTAACGCCGCCACCAACTCTTGCGCGTGGGCCCGCGCGAGCGCGCCTTCCCCTTTGGCGAGCGCTAGCCGTGCCAGCGCGCGGCGGGGCTCAACGTCAGTGATGTCCACAGCGAGGGCCTCAAGCAAGCAGCGCTCCGCGCGGGCGTCGTCGTGCGCGCGCATGTACGCGAGGCCCAAGCGCCGCCAGCGTGGGGCGGATGCGCCAAACGATAGTGCCGTGCGGTACGCCTCGATGGCCTCGGGCGCGCGCTGCGCAGCCAGCAACGTGTCGCCGAGTGTGTCGAAGTCACCGACGGCGGCGGCGGCGTCCACCGGCACGAGCGCTTCTTGCTGAAACAACGTCGGCGACACCACGATTGCGTCGGTCGGCGCGGATCGCATGGCAGGGTCCGCTTCGGCTGAGTCGCGCAGGGTGACGCGCGCGCTTGGCGATGGCGAGGGTTCGGCTGGGCGAGCACAGGCGATGAACAACACCGCCGACAAC
>JAYTVG010000923.1:0-1058 GCA_043744135.1 Deltaproteobacteria bacterium
TTTGCGAAGTTGCCGCACACTTGGCGACAGCGGCCGACGGCGGGATTGCCGTTGACGGCGACGCACGAGGCGCCGGCAACGCAATCGCCTTGCAGATCCGCGAGGCCCTGCGGGCTGCACGTGGAGCCGACGGGCAGTGCGTCGCCTTCGCCTTCACCTTCACCTTCGCCTTCACCTTCGCCTTCGCCTTCAGACGGGGTGCCGGGACAGCCAGCGGACAGCGCGACAGACAGCGCCAACAGCGACAGCGCAGCCCAACGGGGCGTGGCAATCGGGGCGATTGCGGACATCAAGCGAAGCATCATGAACTCCTTCGAAGGGCGTACGCAGGGCGCACACGTGAAAAATGGGCGAAAGCCGTCGACCGAGTGAAGCACAGGGTGCGCCTTCGCGATCGTCTCAGGAGGCGTGCCATGCGCAATGCGCGCGCGCTAGGGGTTTGCGCCCAAACGGCGCAAGTTTCAGGTGAGCGCATCAGCGCCGGGGCGCAACACCGTGAGTTGGTCGTGTTCGCACGCCGCGCGGTGCATCACCTGGTCGCGCGACGCCAGCGCGGGGCTTGCCCACCGACCCGCGCCCGTGAGCGTGGGCCCGTCGCCAAGCACCATCGGCGCGTGAAACCACCACAGCTCGTCGGCAAGCCCCTGCTCAAGCAACGCTCCCGCAAGGCGCGGCCCCGCCTCCACGAGCACGCTCATCAGCCCTCGCGTTGCAAGCGCTGCCAGGGCCGAGCGCAAGTCGACGCGCCCGTCGCCTGCCACCACACGAGCCACGCCCGCCTCATCAAATCGGTCGCGCCGTTTCGCGCTCGCGCTGTCGGCGTGCAGCACCACCGCGGTCGCGCCGTAAACGCGGGCGGCGGGGTCGGTGCGCAGCTGGCTGTCGACGACGACGCGCAGGGGATCGCGGCCCGGCGCGTCGCGCACGGTCAGCGCGGGATCATCGGCCAATACCGTGTCGGCACCCACCATCACCGCGTCGACGCAGTCACGCAGCGCGTGCACGAGGCGTCGGCTGGCGGCGCCGGTGATCCAGCGACTGTTGCCATTGGCTGTTGC
>JAYTVG010000924.1:0-1057 GCA_043744135.1 Deltaproteobacteria bacterium
ACCTCGTCGAGCCGCTGGAGCGCGCGTGGGGCGTCATCGGGCACTTGGAGGGGACCAAAAACGCACCCGCGTTGCGCGCGGCGCACGAGGCTGCGCAACCCGACGTCGTCGCGCTCGGCCTGCGTTTGTCGCAAAGTGAGCCGCTGTTTTTGGCGCTCAAGGCGTTCGCTGCGTCCCCTGCCGCGCGCGATCTGTCCGCGGTGCGCAAACGCATTGTTGACAAGAAGCTGTTGGAGGCGAAGTTGTCGGGGATCGATTTAAGCGCCGCGGACAAGGAGCGCTACAACGCGATCGAACAAGAGCTCAGCGCGATTGGCACAGCGTTTTCAAACCATGTGCTCGACGCCACCAAGGCCTTTTCGCTCACGCTCACTTCGCGCGAACGCCTCGACGGCGTGCCGGATAGCGCGCTTGCGTTACTCGCGCAAAACGCGCGGGCCGCGGGGACCGACGCCACAGCGACCGCGGGCCCGTGGCGCATCACGCTCGACTTCCCGAGCTTTGATCCTGTCATGCGCTTCGCCAAGGACCGCGCGCTGCGCGAGCAGCTGTACCGCGCGTACGTCGCGCGCGCCTCCGAGCTCGACGACCCGGCGCGCAACAACCTGCCGCTCATCGATCGCGTGTTGACGCTGCGCACCGAAAAAGCGCGGCTGCTGGGCTACGCGTCGTTCGCGGAATTGTCCCTGGTCACGAAGATGGCGCCGTCGGTGGAGGCGGTCGAGGCGTTGTTGGCGCAGCTGCGCGATGCCTCGTTGTCGCGCGCGCAGGCAGAGCTCGCGGAGCTCAGCGCACTGGCGGGCTTTGCCGTGTTGCACTGGGACATCGGCTACTACGCGGAACGGTTGCGCGAGCAACGCTACGCGTTTTCTGAAGAGGAGCTGCGCCCCTACTTCTCGTTGCCGCGTGTGCTGGACGGACTGTTTGCGCTCGTCACGACGCTGTTTGGCGTGCACATCACCGAGGCCGACGCTGGCGCCGCACAAACCTGGGACGCCAGCGTGCGCTTCTTTCACGTCGCCGACGACGACGGGCGGCAGATCGCATCGTTCTTTTT
>JAYTVG010000925.1:0-11735 GCA_043744135.1 Deltaproteobacteria bacterium
GGACATTGCGGCAGCGTTTCCAAACGGCCTCACCATCGCCACCAACTTGCCGCTGTACATCCAAGGCCACGTCAACGCCACGTCGGTGGTGGCGGTCACGCCCGCGGATGCCGCCGTCGAAGATGCGCGCGCATCGCCGTGGGTGCCGTTTTGGGCCGCCGGTGACGTCGTCACGCTGCTGTCAAACACCTTCCAGGATTCAGGCTACACAAACGAGGAGGAAGTGCGCACCAACGGTGTCGTGTCGAAGTACGGCCGCGATGCACCCGGCGGTCCGGTGGCCACCGTGTACAACCTTGCCATCTCCACGGGGATGTCGTTCACCTCGTCGCGCGCTGAGCGCTACGTCGACTTGCTCAGCGCGCTACGCACCGTTGAAAACTACAACCCGATCAACGGCCGCCTCGTCGTCAACGGTTCCGTCGCGGTCACGCACACGCCGGTGTATGCTGGCGCGTGGGGTGGCGCCGTGAGCGCGGGGGTGGCGCCGAACTACCACCCCGCGCACGTCGAGCTGCACTTGGACTACCGCATGGCCCACCTCGACCGGCAGCCTCCGGGCGGCGTCGCTTTTAACGTGCAAGCGGTGCGCTCGTGGGAGCGCCGCTGAGCGTGGTCAACCCTACGCGATGAACTCGCGCAGAGACTTGAGCTCTTTATGCGACAGCTCGCGGTACTCGCCAACTTCGAGCCCTTCGGTATCAAGCGCACCAAAGCGCGTGCGCACGAGCTTGAGGACTGGATGTTCGATGCGCCAAAACATGCGCTTGATGAGGCGATTGCGCCCCTCAGTCACGGTGATCTCGACCCAGGTGTTTTTCTTCACATTGGAGATCACCTCGATGTGCGCGGGCTTGGTGGGCCCGTCTTCGAGGTAAATGCCGCGACGCAGCTTGTCGAGCTTGTCTTGCGGCGGCACGCCTTTGACCTTGCACTGGTAGGTCTTTGGCACGTGGTAGCGCGGATGCGTCAGCAAGTTCGCAAGCTCGCCGTCGTTGGTGAGCAACAGCGCGCCCTCGGCGTCAAAGTCCAAGCGCCCGACCGGATAAATGCGCGCCTCTGACGCGCCCACGACCAGGTCCATGACGGTTTTTCTGCCGCGATCGTCTTTGGTGGTGGTTAAAAATCCGGTCGGTTTATTGAGCAGGAAGTAGACCTTTTGTTGCAGCTCGGGCGACGTCACGCCGATCTGCCGACCGTCGACACGCACTTGGTCACGCACCGGATCGATCTTGGTGCCAAGGGTGGTGATGACCTTGTCATTCACGCGCACACGCCCCTCGGCGATCATCACCTCGGCCGCACGTCGTGACGCAACGCCGGCGCGCGCGAGGGCCTTTTGTAGCCGCTCCGTGCGCGGTTCGCGGCCCGGGCGTAGCGCCACCGCCGGCTCGGCGGCGCCCAGCGGGGACCAAGCGGGGAGCTCCGTGACGACGTCGTGTTGTTGCGGGGCGGTGTTTGGGGCCGACGATGCCGCGGGACGCTTGGTCGCGGGACCCTTGGCGGCGGGACGCTTGGCGGCGGGACGCTTCGCGGGGGTCGCGGGGCGCTTTTTGGCTGCGGGCTTGGTCGCTTTCGCGGGCGGCTTTTTGTCTCTCACGTCATCACCTCGTGGCGCCGACATCACGTCGGGGCCGACTTTGTTTTCGCGTCCACGCAACGACGCTCGAATTTCATGTTCACCTGCCGAGGTAGGTGAAGCGCTTTGCGTCACGAGCGCGACAGCGCTACTCGCTTGGGGGTTCGTCCTTGGTCGCGGCGCTGCTGTTTTTGGCGTCGTCGTCTTCCACTTCCACGCCCCACACGACGGTGCTGGCTTTTTTGGCAACGTCTTTCGCGGTGGTCAGCGCGGCCTCCAAGTCATCGAGCGCTTCGGCGCTTTCGCGTTCGGTCTCGTCAGACACCAAGCCGACGCGATCGGGATTAAACAGGTCCATGATGACAGCGGCCTGCGTGCTGACTTCCGGCTCAGGCTGCACGCCAGGGCCATGCTCAAGCTCGTGCAGCTGCTTGAGGGTGGGCAGATCGTCCAAGGCCGCGAGGTGGAAGAATTCCAGGAACGTCCTGGTGGTGCCGTACAGCAGCGGCCTGCCGATCTCGTCCGCCTTGCCAAGCACGCGCACCAACTTTTTGTCGAGCAGCGCCTTAAGCGCGCCACCACAATCCACGCCGCGGACCTCCTCGATTTGCGGTTTGGTGGCCGGCTGGCGGTACGCGACCACCGCGAGCGTCTCAAGCGCCGCGCGCGACAGCCGCTGCGGCTTGCCCTGCTGCATGCGCCGGATGAAGCGCGCGCTCGAGGCGGCGGTGCGAAAGGCGAGGCCGCCGTCGATCTCCACCAACTGAAAACCCGACGCGATGCCGCGCAGTGGCGACCTGTAGCGTTCAAGCAGCGTACCAAACGCCGCCTTCACGTCGGCGAGCGTCGGTAGCGGCATGCCTTCTTTGCCTTCCATCACCGCAAGCTCCGAGGCCAACACCTCGCGCGCCTTGCCCGCCGACAGCGGCTCTGCGCTCGCAAACACCAAGGCCTCAAGCGCGCCGTACATCCACTCCTCGACGACAAACGGCAGCGCCGCTTCGATTTGCGCAACCGCGGGCTCAGCACCGACGTCGGCTGCGTTTTGCGGCGCGTCATCGTCCACCGATGCGGCTGCTGCGGGCGTGGCGTCGTCGTCCAAGGGGCCAAGCAAAAGGTCGACGGTGTCGCTCACCGTCTGTGCCGCCGACGTTATGGATAGCGGTGGCTCGTCGTCAGCGAGCGGGTCGGCCATCGCTATCGGCGGCGCCTCCGTCGTTGACGCCACGCCGTCATCGAACTCCTCGTCGAGCGGGCGCATCTTGATGGTTTCAGACGCGAGGCGTCGGCGGAGTTGAGGATCGTCGGCGTCAGTCATGCGCTAGCCTCCTGAGGGCTGTCATCGTCGGCGGCACCGTCGGCGGCACCGTCGGCGGGCTTTTCAAACTCTTCCACGTTGCCGAGCGCGGCCTTGAGGGCATCTTCGTCAGCGCGCAGGTTGTCCATCACCGGCTGGATCATGATGGTGCCGTCGTCGTCTTGCACCACGCGCGTCAGTTTGAGGCGCGTCATCTCAAGCACCGCCAAAAACGTCACGATAACGTTTTTGCGCGTGCGGGCGCCGAAGCGATCGCACAGTTCGGCGAAGCTGTGGTCGCGGCCGTCGCCGACGATGTCGACGATCTCGTTGATGCGCGCGCCCACCGAGATGCGCTCGAGCAGCACCTCGTGCACCACCAGCTTTTGCTGCTTTTTAAGCATCGCACCGAACAAGCGAATGAGCTCGAATGGGTCGATCTCGGCGAGGTTGAGCTGCGCGTGAATGTCGCCCGCCACCTCCGCGACCGGACCGTCGTACTGCACGCGACCATCGGGGCGCGCGAAAAAATCGCGGCCCAGGTGCGGCAGCTCGTCAAGGCGGATGGCGGCGGCTTTGAAGCGCTGGTACTCGAGAAGCTGCCGCACCAAATCCGCGCGCGGATCTACGCCAGCGTCGTCATCTTTGGCGCGCTCTTCTTTGGGCAGCAGCATCTTTGACTTGATGTGCGCGAGCTGCGCCGCCATCACCAAAAACTCGCCCGCGATGTCGAGGTTAAAGTCGCCGCCGCCAGATTTGTCCCCTTTGTCACCCGCCGGCGCGGGGTCGCGCATCTGGTCGAGCACCTTCATGTACTCCTGCACGATGGTCTTGATGGGGATGTCAAAGATGTTGAGCGCGTGTTTGTCGAGCAGGTGCAGCAGTAGGTCGAGGGGGCCCTCGAACTGATTGAGCCGCACCAACAACTGCTCGCTGTCGGCAGAGGGCACGTAGCCGCTGACGTCTTTGTCGGTGAACTTGCCGCGCGCCTCGATGGAGAGCTCTTGCGTACCGGCGCGAAACGACGGCAACCCCTCAAGCACCACCGGCTCCACAGCCTGCGCAGCCTCAAGGGTGGCCGGTGCGGGCGCCGCATCGCTGGCAGAGGGCAGGCCGTCGCCACCCTCGGGGAACTTTGTCATCGCGCTCTCCGGGCCTCACGGCCGTGGAGCGATGCGTCTAGCGGGGTGCCGCTGCGATGGGAAGGCGGATCGTGTGCGCGAGCCGTTTCAAATGACCCGTTGTCGCTCACGCGCCCTGACGGAAAAGATCGGCCAAAAATTTGGATCCGCGCGGAGCCAACGGTACCTGTAGGTGCACCAGGAGGTTCCGCCATGCGCCATACGTGTGAATACTGCGCCACCACATACGAGATCCCAAACGACAAGGTCGCGGGACGCTTTTTAAAGGTGCGCTGCAAGATGTGCAAAGAGACCATGCACGTCGTGGGCATCACCGCGCGCACCAACGGCGCGTCGTGTTGGTGGGTGGCTATCGGCGGTCAACCGCTTGGCCCCTACACCGACACCGAGGTCGTCAGCATGGTGCAGCTCGGCGATGTGCACGCGCGCAGCCGCATGTGGGCACAAGGCATGGCCGGCTGGGCGCGGGTCGCCGAGAGCGAAGTGCTCGGCTGGGTTTACGGCGAGATCGTCAAACGCGCCGCGCTCGACCCGCTGTTGATGCGTCAACCCAGCACGGTGTTTGACCGCGCGGCGCTCGTCGGTGATGGCAACGGCTACTTTCCCGACCCGACCTTGCACTCAGGCATCATTGTGCTCGACGAAAAAACCCAAGCGGACCTGCGCTTGATGTTTGATCGCGGGCAAAAGCGCCTCGCCCCTCAAGGCACCCATGCGTACCAACCAAGCTTGTTGCCCACCATCGCGGCCGCGGCCGTCGGCGCAGCTGCAGCGGCGGCGGCGGTGGTGTGGTTTGCTCTCGAGCGCTTCGTGTAGCAGCGTCGCCACCGCGCGACGCGCCTGCCACCGGCAGGGTTTACCGTGAAGGTCAAGGTCCACAGACGTTGCGATCGAAGAGCGAAACTTGGCCTGAGATCAGGGCTTGATCGCAGAGACGCCCAAACACGCCAACACGGGCGCTTGGCACTGTTCAGGTGTGGTCACGGGCACGGCGTCGACACACTT
This sequence comes from Deltaproteobacteria bacterium, assembly GCA_043744135.1. Taxonomy (GTDB): domain Bacteria; phylum Myxococcota; class UBA727; order UBA727; family VGSZ01; genus JAYTVG01. The sequence continues at coordinate 5,024 of JAYTVG010000925.1, forward strand.
GGCGGCGTCGACGGTGACGCGCGGGTTTTCTTCGCAGCCCAGCGCGCAGCTGGCCGCGTCCGTGCGCTCGCCGCTCGCGAGCTTTTTGCCGTCGGCGTCGTCCGCGGGAGAAAACGACACCTCGCATGCCAGAGTGTGCGCGCAGAGGTTTTCGCAATTCACTTCTTGCCCCAAGCACCCTGCGGCGCAGGCGATGGCGAGACAAACAGCAAGTGTGCGGATGAAAACCATGGACAAACGCTACCCTTAAACGCTGGCGCCACCATAGGATCTCTACCCGATGCGCGCGTACGGATATTTGCTGAGCTGTGCTGTGTCGCTAGCCGCTGCCGCGGACGATCGCGGTTTTGGTGGTGCTGCGGCCGTCGCGCCACCTCAGTGCAGCGTCCGCGACGAAACTGGCGCGTGGCGTGACTGCGCGCAGCTCATTGAAGAAAAGCAACTGCAGCGCGACGCGCTAACACCAGCGCCGACGACCGCCGCCCCCGACGTCGAACGCGAAACTCGCGACGGCGGCCCGCCGCCCCCTGCACAGCGCGTCCCCTGTGCGCTTGAGCGCGAGTTCGTGAAGGCCGGTATCGACGTCACGTTGCCGCTCATCGCGCTGCGCATCGCGGTCGCGGAACTCGACGAGGAGCTCGCGATGTTGGACGCGCACGGTTACGGTCCGCCACGCAAAGACCCGCTCATCGCTGCACGCGAGCGCGCCATCGTGCTGCGTGACGACGTTGAGCAGATGGCGCTACACCGGTTGTTGCAGTGCATGCAGCGCAGCGGGCAAGCGGTGAAAATCAAGCGTTACGTCATGACCGCGGCTGGCCCTGTGATGTTGGAGTTTGCCGACATCATCGCGCAGCTGCCCTTGGTCGACCCACCGGGTTGCTGGCGTCCCTCCCTCGTCGACGCTGCGAGTGTCGCAAAAGTGGCGCGCGCGCACGAAGTCAACGAGGTGTTGGTCTCGCGCCGTCTCGGCTACTACGAGCGCGCGCAACGTCGACAGCTAGAACTTGAAGCAAAGCAACTCGCGATCTTTGTCGAGCAAGAGGGCATCGCACCGGTCGCAAAGCGTCGACGCCGCTGAGCAAACTTCACTTTCTTGTCGTAGCGCGGTTCAGTAACGCGACGGTGTGGATCCACGCGCGCCCCCGTTACTTCAGTTGCTCGAAACCCATGAGCTTGCGCAGGAGGTGTCTGCGCGGCGGCGCGCCCGTATCGCGCAGGTGCTGTTGGCGCGGCTGGGCTCGCTCACGGTCGTGATGGAAAACGTCGCCGACCCCCACAACGCCAGCGCGGTCATGCGTACTGCAGAGGGCTTGGGCGTCGGTGTCATGCACGTCGTCGAACAGCCCAACAAGTGGGAAAAAAACCGCGCCATCGCCAAAAGCGCCGACCGCTGGGTCGAGGTGGTGCGCCACGCCGGATTGGCGCGCTGTTTGGGCGACTTGAGCGCACGCGGGTTTACGCTGTACGCAGCCGACGTGGGCTCCGGCTGCACCGACGTGCACGACATCGACGTCACCGGGCCGGTGGCGTTGGTGTTTGGCAGCGAGCACTCTGGCTTGTCGAAACGCGCGCTCGCCCTCACCGACGGCCGCTTCACCATTCCCATGCACGGCTTTGTCGAGAGTTTCAACGTCAGCGTCAGCGCCGCACTCGCACTGTACGACCTGTGCACGCGGCGGCGCGCGTTACTTCCGCACGCCGGCGACCTCCCCATCGAGGAGCTCAAGCGCTTGGCGTCGTTGTTTTTGCAGCGCAGCGTCCGTGATCCCCACCTCGCGCGCACGCCCGCTGCGCGCGACTAACTCGCCGTCGTGCCACGACGAATCGACTTGGCTTTAGCGTGTCCAGCAGCTCACACGCTTAGACGCTTAAGCACGGCAAGCGCGCGCGTGTTGACCTCGGCGCTGTCGACACGCGTGAGCTCGCCGCCGCGCAGCAACGGCTGACCGCCACAGTCATCGACGTCGGTGATGTCGCTTGCGCAGCCACCTACAAACAAGCCATCGAGCCCGTCTTCAAACGCGGTTGCGCCGCCGGTTTGCGCCTCAAGGCCGGCCGCACACACCACGCGACTGCGATCCAGACGGATCCCCAAGCTCGCGGCACCTGCACGCGTGCCGATCGGCACCAGCGCCGGGCCCAGCCGTGCACCCGGGGCCACAAGCACGTTTCTGCGCATCAGCCGCAAGCGTTCGTGGTCCTCCACGCTGCGCAGTTCGTCGATCGCGTCGATGCGGGCGTGCGAATCGGAGCCGATGCACAGCGGCACGCGCGCGTTGTGGAGGTCGGCGATGCGGCATAAGCCGTCGCCCAAGTTGCGCTCCGTCGACGGCGTCAAACACACGGTGGCACCGCTGCGCGCAAGCAACACCACATCAGCGTCGCTGAGGTGGGTGGCGTGAACGACGGTGGTGCGGGGCGTTAGCGCGCCGCACTGCTGCAACAACGCGATGGGCGTCATGCCGTGCTCGCGCTGGCACGCGAGCACCTCTGCGGGTTGTTCGCAAGCGTGCACGTGCAAAAGCGTGCCGTCAGCTGCGCAGGCGGCCGCGATAGCGACGATGGCGTCTTTGGGGCACGCACGCACGCTGTGCAACGCGACACCGACAACGACGCCGCGCACGCTCGCCCGCACGCCGTCGAGGTGGCGCAAAAACGCGTCGCTGTCGGCAAACGCGAAGCGGCGCTGTTGCGGCTGCAGTGGTTGTTCAAAGCCACCGCGCAGGTACGCGGTCTCCAGCAACGTCAGCGCGATACCGACGTCGCGGGCGGCGGCAACGATGGCGTGCGACATCGCAGGCGTGGCGTATGGCGCGCCGTTTTCATCGTGGTGCAAGTAGTGAAACTCGCCCACCGCGACAAAACCGCTGCGCACCATGTCACTGTATGCCCACGTGGCGAGCGCGCGCACGTCGTCGGGCGTGAGGCGCGCAGCGTCGTGGTACATGGTGTTGCGCCACGCCCAAAAATCGTCGTTTTGGTGCTCGACGCTGCGTCGTTCCACGCGCCCCCTCAGCGCGCGCTGAAAGGCGTGGCTGTGGGCGTTGACAAACCCCGGCAGCGCCAGCGTCGCAGGCCCGGGCGCAGTGCGCACGAGGTGACCGTCGGTATCAAATTCCGCGTACACATTCGCTCCACAAGCGACGACAGACGATAGCCGCGGCCACTATTTCTCGCGCACGCGCATGACTTTTCCGAGGTTGCTGCGGTAGTGCATGTTGTCTGGATCGATCTCGATGGCGCGTTCGATCGCCGCCACCGCACCATCAAAGTCGCGCTTTTTCATCGCCAACAAGACGCCGACGCGATTGTGAAACGCCGCGGCGGTCGGGTAGCGGACGATGCCGCGACGCAAAAGCGCCAACGCGCCGTCGAAGTCGCCGCGGTTTTCCGCGTCCTGCGCGTCGTCGTACAAGCTGCGTAGCTCGGACTGCGCGTCTTGTGACAGCGACGCGGCAGAGCCATCGGTGGCGCGCTCCCCGGTGGCAGCGCCCCCTTCCCACTGCGCCAACGTTTGCGCGTACAGCGCGTTGTCGGGGTCGTATAGGGCAGCCAATCGCGCGTTCATGCGGGCGGCACTCATGCGGCCCGCTTGGTGGTCGCGCACAGCCTCGTCAAAGAGTTGACGCGCCTTCTTGAGATTTTCGGGGCTGGGCTTTTGCCCGTGGTGCAAGCGCTCGGCACCGAGCTCGGAAAATCCTGACGGGATCGCGGCCACCGCGCCCGCCGTGCCTGCGTGCACGATGGTCGGTGCAGCCGGTCTGCGCGCGCGCGGCACATCGTCGATATCGATGTTGACGGTGGACTCAGGATCGACGGTGGCGCCGCCAGAGCTGCCGAACGCCTCGCTGGCGGGCAGGCTCGACGCGAGGCTGGACGGCATCGCTTGCGGTGCGCTAGCGCTGACCGATTCTTCGGATTGCAGGCGTGGGGCCGCACGCGCGCGCCGCGCGTCACGCGCCTGCGGGCGAAACAACAGCGCAGAGTCGACGAGCTCGCTTGAGCTGTCCGGGTCTGCGGCGACCGGTGCGGTGTTCGGCGAGCGCGGCGCTACGGCAGCGGGCGCAAACGCCAGCGACGCCGGGTCCACTTCATCCACGGAGTCGTCGGACGACTGTTGCGACGACGGATCCGACGACGCGTCAACCACCGACGGCGCCATGGTCGCCTCCAGGTCGCTGAGCGCGGACGCGTGCGTTGATTGCAGCGGTTGCGGTGCCCGCACCGGTTTGCGCGCGGGCACCATCGCTGCACGGGGAGCGCGTGCCGCGTCTGGCACGGGTGCAAACGCGCCCGAGCTGTCGTCGACCGATGCGCTATCGCTCGATTCGCTCGCGCTGGGCACGATGTCGCGCTCGCGCGCATCAACGCCGAGGCCGCCAGTGAAGGCTAGCGAACTCTCGCTTTCGCGGTCCGCGCCAGCGCCACGTTTTTCGGCTGCACGCCGCCGCGCGTCCGGCTCCGCTTTCACGCTCGCCACGTGGGGGATAGCGACCGACGCCGAGTTGTCGGGCGGCGGCTCCTCGCCATCGCCGTTGGCAAAGATATCGTCGGCTGCACCACGCTCGCGGGCGCGCATCGAGTGAAGCCCGGAGTGCTCATCGACCGGCGGGAGCCTGTCACCGTCGGGGATCGACACCATCGCGGAGGCGGGCTGGCGTTGGCGTCCCGTCAGCTCGACGCGCTGCGCGACGACGGCGGATGCCCGCACCGGTGGCACGCCCGCCGCGGTCGGCTCTTCTGCGAAGTCATCAAGCTCAGCGTGCGCCACGGACATGGCCGCCTCCGACAGCGACTCGCCAAGCTCGACGCTGGCGCGGGTCCCCGCCACGTGCCGCTCGGCGCCGCCATCTTCGCTGGACTCAAAGCCAGACGCGCGCGCCACCAGGCGGTTGGCCTGAGGGATCGGCGCCAACGCTGGGCGCACGCTGTGGTTTGACGTCGGCCGCGCAATGAAGCGTGAATCCGCGATCTCATCGAGCGGCAGGCGTGCGATGGCGTCGTCCGCGGCCGCCATTGGTCCGGCGTCATCGTGCGCACCGACGCGACCCGCTGACGCGCCGCCGGGTTGCTGTGACGGGCGCAGCGCGTTTCGAATCACCGCACTGCGCACGTCCGAGGGCAGCGACGATTGCGACTCTCGTCGTCGTGCGACTACGGCGGTGGCAGTCGCACTGGGTGCAGCGAAGTCGTCGAAGCCCTCGCTTTGCAACAGCGACGCATCAGCCGATTGCAGCGGCGCCGACGACGACCCGTTGAGCAGATGTTGGGGGCGACTGCCGGCGGTTTGGTTTTTCGCCAGCTGGTCTGACTTGGGCCGCTGGGTGTGCGCGGGATCTTTGCCTGCGCGTTGTTTGAGCACCTCAGCGGTGTCCGGCAACGCCAACAGCACGTCAGCATCCGACGGCAGGCTGTTTTTAAAGGCCGGACGTGCTCCGGCGGTTTGCAATTCACCGACCTTGGGAGGTGAAGAATTAAATTCACCGACCTTTGGAGGTGAAGAATTAAATTCACCGAGCTTGGGAGGTGAACCAAGTAATTCGGCCGCGATGATGTCGTCCAGGGGTAGGTCACCCGCCAACCGCTCCGCGAGCTTCGCAGGCACCACGGCGATGCGGGTGCGAAACGCGTCGTCGATGGCGCGGTCGGCGTCGTCACCGACGAGTGCGACGGCGCCCACCAGGCTGCCGCGCATGCGCGCGCGCCGAAACGGACTCTTAGGGACCGTCTCCGCGTCGAGGTCCACGTCGGCGAGCGCGCGACCGACCACTTTGACAACGCCCTTGTCGGCGAGGGTCGCGAGCGCGGTTTTGACCTCGGCCTCATCAAGGCCGGCGGCCCTTCGAATCTGCTCAACGGCGCGCTTGCCGTCGATGAAGCGCAGCACGTGTTTTTCAAACGGTGTCAGGCGGATGCCTTCTTGGCTCAGCGCCATCGCCGGCACCGCGTCGGGTGACATCAGCGCCTGACTGCGCCCGCTGACGTACAACCGCGCAGGGTTGTTGATGTTCATGTGAAAGCCAGAGTCGCTGGTTTCAAACGACTGACCCTCGTCGTCGATATTGCCCAAGATCACTGCGTCAGCGAGGTTAAACGCCGCAGCGTCGACTCCGCCGGTGCCGGGCCGCAACGAGTGCTCGTCGTCCAAGATGCCGTCGCCCAAAAAATTGGTGTCTAAGATGAAGTCACAGCCGCGACAAATCACGGCGTTTTCTTCAACGGGACGGCCGCATTTGGGGCAAATCACGACGTCATTCCTTCAGGGCGCAGCAGCACACGCCGACTGCGTTTCAGGGGCGGTGCGCTGGTCGATGGTTGTGGTGCAGCTGCAGTGCTGGCGCAAGCACTTCACCCGCGAAACAAGATGAACTTCGACATATCGACACCGAGCTGCTTGTTTTCCTCGTCGACGTACTCCGCGTGCTCGTCGACACGGGACTTCAAATAGCCCTGCCACACCTCGACGAACGTGCCGATGCTTTTCGCCGTGGTCCGCTCCATCACGTCCATCGCTTTGTTAAACAGCGCCATGCCGTCGCCGGGGTGTTCGCGAAACTTCTCCTGAATCATCGGGCGCACGACAGCCATGATGACGAGGTGCTTTTGCAGCACGTCGCCGAGCTGAAAGCTTTGAGAGACGCGAACCTTCGACAAAAATTTGAAGTAGGTCTTTTGGCTGTCGTCTTCGCCTGTGACCAGCAAGTCGGTG
>JAYTVG010000926.1:0-11729 GCA_043744135.1 Deltaproteobacteria bacterium
ATGTCGCAAACGATTCAGCAGCCGGCGTCTCAGTGTTCGTTACTTCCACAGGTGACGAAGTGGGTGCCGTGGGTGAGTCGTTCGCGCTGCCGTCGCCGCGCCGCGCCGCCGATGCCAGTCTCGCACGCGAGTTTGGGCCGGCGTTCGTCGCAGCGCTTCAAGTGCCCGTGCTCGGCACCGTCCCCGTGACGCTGCCGGCCGCCGCCGTCGTCGACGGCACGTTGCCGCTCAGCGGGGCGCAAAACGTCAAGCCAAGCGCACAACTCGAGGTCGCGACCGGGCCCGCTGTGGCGCTGGTGTCGGAAGGTCGCTTCGCACAACAAGCGCTGTTGCAGCTGGCGGTCGGTGGTGGCGATGTGCAGGAACTCGCGCTCGACTTCGCGACCCAATCTGAAGGCAACGACGCCGACACGGTAGCCCTTGGCGTGTTGCAATCCACGCCGCGCGTCATCGACGCCGACGACGTTGACGGCGACGGTGACGTCTCGGAGCTGGTGCCCGACTACGCGAACTTTCCCATCATCGATACGTCGCCGTCGCAATCGCCACCCGCGCGCACGTCGCTGTTTGTGGCGCCGCCGCCGCCCAGCGCACACACCCGTTGGTTTGTCATCTGTGGCGTCGACGCGCCCGGCGTGTTTGTGCCGTTGGGCGTGGCGGCGCCGTTTGGCAGCGCGGCGGATCCCGAGCGCCCAGGCGAACAGCTGCGCGCGGCGGTGGCAGGGGCGGCGCTGTCAACGTTGCCGCGGACTTGCATCGCGCACGCGGTGTTTGACGACGCCAACGTGGTGAGCTTCAGCAAGGCTTCCGCCCCAGGGTTGTCGGCGGCGTTTGATTTTGGCGCCGTGCTCGACATTGCAGGCGACGCGCTGTTGCTCACGGATTTGCCTGCGACCGGCCAAACGACGGTGGCGGTGTCGTTGCCCGCCGCAGCGCAGCTCGTCGTGGTCACGCTGTTTGACGCCACCTCGCAGTGGCAAGTGACCGCAGCCGCGACCGGCTCGTTCGTGTTGCCCGACGAGGTGCACGCTGACGGCGTCGCGCAGGTGGCGGCGGCGGCGATGAAGCTTGACGACGCGTTCGCCGGCTACCGCGTCGGCAGCACGCCGACGCGCGACATCAAGGACCAAGCGAGCTCGTTTTCGCAGCGCTAGTGCGTGCGCCGTCGCCAGCGGCGCGCGGCTGTCAGTCGGGTTCAAACGTCAGCAGACCCGCGCCGTAAACCAAGCAGCCGATACCGTCGTCGAGGCGGGCCGCCGGCGTCGCGCGGGTTGGGCGCGATACGTCGCGTAAGCCGTAGCGGCTGGCGAGGTCAAGCGCCACCACGCCGTCATCCATCGCGATGACCAACGCGTGCACACGCGACAGCCCGTCGTTTTCGTCGAAGCCGCGACCGAGCACGCAACGCCGCGAGCGACCAATCAACACGCCGCGGCGAATCTCGTCGTCGCTAACGTCGACACGATGGACACCGGTGCGCGTTCGCAACACCAATGTGCCTCCCGGCAGCGGCTCGCGGTCCGCGGACGTGAGCAGCGCAGGGATGGCGTGGCCACCACCTGCGGGTCCCGCGACGGACGCAAGCACGTCGCCTATCGCCCGCACCGACGCGCCCGAAAAAAACGACAGCTGTGTCCCGAGCGTAAACGTTTGCCAAAGCTCACTGTTGACGTCGGTACCGTCGACGTTGTCGGCAGCGGCGACGATGTCCAAGGCGTAGCCGTCAAACAGCACGCGCATGCCTGCGACAGCGAGCGCACCGCCGAGTCGGTCTGCGCTGGGCTTGGTCGGCAGCGGTGCTGACAGCGTCGAGACGTCTAAGCCGCGCTCAGCGTGCAGCGACAGCGCGCGCACGAGCACACCGGCGCTGCACATCGACGTCACGATCGCGATATGGCGCGACGCAGCGCGCCCCTGTAGCCCGGGAAGCGCGAGCACTGCACGCTCACCGGCGCCAAACACGAACGCCCGAGGTCCGGCGCCGTGATGCGCCGCATGCGACAACAGCGCGCCGCTGTCGGCGTTTCGCAGCGCCAACTCGAGCCGGTAGCCGCGCTGGTGACGGCGCCGTTCCAGCGACGACACAAGGCGCAATAGGGGGCCTGGGCGGGGCACATTTTGAGCATAACGCCGCATCGTCGCCAAAGACATCGGGCGGTGCTTCCGCTACCGTTCGGTACAACGCAGCCGCCGTTTTGCGCTGTATTCGGAGCGACTTTGCCGACCCGTGTCACGACGTTTGCGACAGCTCACCGACCGCGCGCGGTCACCCTTTGGCAGCTGCGCCGCGTGGCGCTGGTCGTGTTGGCGTCCCTGAGCGGTTTTGGCAGCGCGCAGACCGCGGCGACGCCCGCCCTGGGCGCGGGCCAAGCGTCAGTCCCTGCGGACAGGGTGCAGCCGTCGGTGCGCATCACGGGCGTGTTGTTTGACGGTGTGCTCGCGGGCGAGCCTGAGCCCGACAGTGCCATCCGCATCGAAAACATCGACAGCGCCCACAGCGTATCGCTCGCCGGTTTCACCTTGGTCGAGCCGGACGCCTCAGCCGCGCGTGCGGCAACCGATCGCGGCATGGACGTCAACGACGAATACGCGTTTGATAACGACGGCACCAAGCGCACCAAACACAAGTCGCGCTCGACCGGCGTGAGCGCTGACAGCAGCGGTATCGCCCGGCGCATCCGCTTTCCCGAGGGCGCGACCCTGGCGCCCCTCGGCGTCGCGTGGGTGGCGTCCAGCGGCGCCGGCTTTCGCCAAGTGTTTGGTCGCGCGCCTGACTACGAGGCCACCGATAGCTCGGCCGCCATCCCCGACATGAGCGGTGGCGGGTTTTTGAAGCTCGCGGTCGATCACGGTGTGGTCGCGTTGCTGGATCCAAACGGCATGGCGGTCGATGTGGTCCCGTACGAAAGCACAGCGGACGGCTATTTCACGGTGGGCGCGTTTGACGCGCTCGGATGGAAAGGGCCGCCGGTGCGCGTGCGCAAGTCGAGCTTTTACGGTTGGGCGGGGCAGGTGTTGCACCGCGATCGCGACGAGGCCGGCCGCGCGATGCCGGACTCGGATACGGCGCAGGACTGGGACGCGGGATTTTCGCGCAAGACGCTGGGCGAAGATCCCACGCACCGCGTGGAGTTGGCGGGACAATCGCAATTCATCAGCCGCCCTCTCAAAAACGTCCGCGCCAAAGTGCTCGCGACGTCTGCGCCCGACAACAACTACGCGGCGCTCATCGACGCCCTCGACGCCGCCCGCGCGTCGGTGCGCGTGCGTTTGTACGAGCTGACGAATCCAAAGATCGTCGAGGCGCTCGTGAAGGCCAAGCGCCGCGGTGTCGACGTGACGATCTTCTTGGAAGGCTCGCCTGTGGGGGGCATCGCCGACCAAGAGCGCTATTTGGCTGACCGCGCGTTTCGTGCCGGTATTCCGGTTTGGTTTTTGGCGTCGCCCAAGGGGCAAAAGATCAAACCGCGCTACCGTTTCGATCACTCCAAATACGTCATCATCGACGACAGTAAAGTCATCATCGGCAGCGAAAACTACGGCCGCACCGGCGTGCCAGTGTTTAACAGCTACGGCAACCGTGGCTGGATGGTGCACATCGAGCAGCCCGAGTTCGTCAAGCAGTTGCGCGCGGTGTGGGACGCGGATTTTCGCCCCGGCGCGATGGTGGACGTGCTGTCGATCGACGCATCACCGAGCGACGCCTACGGCCTGCCGTACCGCGACCCGGCGTTTAAACCTGACGAGACCTTTCAGCGCGGCTTGTACGCGGACGCTGAAAAACCCGTGAGCGTCGACGTGCCCATGGATCTGGAACTGGTGATGTCGCCCGACACGTCGCTCAATGAGAACTCGGCCATCATCGGCCTCATCAACCGCGCAAAAAAGACGCTCTACATCGAGCAAAACAGCATCCGCCGACGCTGGGGAAAAAAGAACGACAGCTCCGATGCCAATGATGACGCCCGCGATGACGTTGACAACGCGCCGAACCTTCCGCTGCAGGCGGTGTTGAAGGCGGCGCGCCGCGGTGTGGCGGTGCGCGTGTTGCTCGATAGCACCTGGTACAACGTGCAAGGCGACGAGGACCGCGACAACGACAACACCGTGTTGTGGCTCAACGACATCGCGCAAAAAGAGGGCCTCGACATCTCCGCGAAGGTCATCAACCTCGACACCACGCACCTCGAAAAAATCCATACCAAAGGCATCGTCGTTGATGACGCCGCCGTGTTTGTCGGCTCGATCAACTGGACCGAGAATTCGTTTAAGGGCAACCGCGAGATCGGCGTGGTCATCAGCCAGCCGAAGATCGCGGGCTACTACGCTGAGTTGTTTCGTCGCGACTGGTCACTGTCGCGCATCTACCAAGCGGACGTGCAAACGCGCTCAGCAGTGCGAAGCAGTTGTTCGCGCACCGGCCCTGTCACCGGCAACTTGGCGCACGGCGACCACGTGGTCGTCGTCGGTGAACACCACAACAAAGACCTGGTGTGCGCGGAGATTCAACTCGCGCCCAAAAGGACCGCGTTTGTCGACCGCAATACCCTCGGCGTCCCTGAGGCCACTCCCGGCGAAGCCATCCACGTTGTCGGGCGCGACGCGGTCATCATCGGGCGGGTGGCGGGGACAAACGTCACCGACCACCGCGTGCAACTGCGCTTTGCCGACGACACGCGCCCGCCGTTTACGGCCGTCATCTTTAAGCGCAACGAGCAAGCGTTCACGGCGCGCGGCATGCCGCCGGCGAGCGCGTTTCAAGGGCGGCAGCTGCGCGTGCGCGGCAAGGTCACGGTGTATAAGGGGCCCGAGATTCTCATCACGGAGCCGTCGCAGATCGACATCGTGCCGTGATGCGACATGCGGCATCGTTTTGCAGATGGTTTTGCGACATCGTGTCTTGACACGCGCCCGCTTGACTCGCATACCTTCGGCCCGCGCGCTGGCGTAGCTCAGTTGGTAGAGCATCTGCCTTGTAAGCAGGAGGTCACGGGTTCAACTCCCGTTGCCAGCTCCAACTGCAACCCCGCACCTCGTCGTCGGCAGCGCCGGCGTTTGGGTTTGGTGGTTCAGGTGGTTCGTGACGGAGTTCGTGGTGTGGTTACAGTGCGGTTTGTGACAGTGCGGTTTGTGACAGTGCGATTCGGTTCGAGCGGTGTCTTCGATTCAGGTTGAGTGCGGTGTTTTGGGTGAGGTACCCAAGTGGCCAACGGGAGCAGACTGTAAATCTGCCGTCGTCAGACTTCGTAGGTTCGAATCCTACCCTCACCACCAACCGTCACGCGTTCGCAGGTGTGTTCAGTTCTGTCGGTTCTGTCTGTTTGCCAGGTCGGTTCGGGTCGGTTCACATGAGCGAGCGCGGGGATAGCTCAGCTGGTAGAGCATCAGCCTTCCAAGCTGGATGTCGCGGGTTCGAATCCCGTTCCCCGCTCCGCTGCCATAGCTCAGATGGCAGAGCGCGTCCTTGGTAAGGACGAGGTCCCCAGTTCAATCCTGGGTGGCAGCTCCATCACGCGGGGGTCTTTCGCAAGAAAGACCCCCGCGTTTCTTTGTGTCGCGTTCGGCGCAGTCTCGCGACGTCGTGCGCCCACCAAAACGCACTGCCAACCGCCGTCGAGCGTCACCCAAAGAGCCCACGCACAAACGCCAGCACCGCACCCGCCGTCACCCACAGCTTGCGCGACGTCGACACGACCGTGCGCTGTGTGAGTGCACGCTGCTGGCGGGCGACCGCGAGCGCGCCGATTTCGCGATAGACGCGCGCGGCAACGTAGATCGCCAAACGCGCGCGCCACGGGATGAAACGCAGGCCCGCCTCGCCCTCGCGGTAACTGTCTTCGGCGAGTGCGATGGTTCGCGCCAATACCGACGCGAGCGCTGTGTGATTGGCGCGACCGCTCACGACCTCGTCAGGGGTGACGCGCGCTTGAAGGAGCCATGCACGCGGTAGGTAGACACGGCCGCGCTGTGCGTCTTCGGTAATATCGCGCGCGATGTTGGTGAGCTGCATCGCGATGCCGAGCTCGGCCGCATGTTTGGCCGCAGTCGCGTCGGTGACGCCGAGGATCGGGCTCATCATCAAGCCCACGGTCCCCGCGACACGATACGCGTACACGCGCAAGGCTTCGACCGAAGCGATGCGTACCTCCAGCAAATCCGACTCCATGCCAAGCAACAAATCGGTGACGGCGTGGTGGGGAATACCGCGCGCATCGCGCATCGCACAAAAGGCTTCGACGAGCGCACGCCTGGGTGCTGTGCCGTTCACTTCCGCGGTCAGCTGCGTGAGTGCGCTGCGTGCGGCGGTCGCTGACGATGCTTCGTCGACGACGTCGTCAGCGAGGCGGCAAAATGCGTACAAAAGCGCCGCGTCGTCGCGCGCTTGGGCGGGCAGCACCACACTCGCCCACGCGAAGGTTTTGCCCTTGGCGGCGAGCACCGCGCGGTTGTCGGCTGCCAACGCCAATCCCGCGTCAGTGCTGCTCATGCGGCTATCGGCGCGTCACGACGCACGAAGCCAGGTGCGTCGCCCACCAAGCGATCGAGCACCTTCGCGGACGTCAGCACGCCCGGCACGCCAGCACCAGGGTGGGTACCGGCGCCGACAAAAAACAGTCCATCGACGTCGTCACTTTTGTTGTGGTAGCGCAGCCACGCCGACTGCGTCAGCAACGGTTCGGGGCCAAACGCGGCACCGTCTTTGCTGCGGTAGCGATCGGCAAAGGTGCGTGGATCGATCGACATGCGGGTGGTGACGCTCGCAGAGATCCCGGGCGCCACGCGTTGGTCGAGCGATTGTAAGATGGCGTCAAAATATGGCGCGGCCATGGTGCTCCAATCGACGTCGCTGGTGGCGTTTGGCACCGGCGACAACACGTACCATGCGTCGTTGCCCGCCGGTGCCAGTGCTGGGTCGCTGGCCGTTGGTCGATGCAAGTATAACGAGAAGTCCTTAGCGAGCACGCGCCGGTGAAAGATGTCCTCGAGCAAGCCTCGGTAGCGCGGCCCGAGCACGATTGTGTGGTGCTTGACGTCGGGGAAGGTTTTGTTGGTGCCAAAGTACCCGACAAACAACCCCATCGATGAACGTACGCGCGCGATGCGCCGGTCGGTGTGCATCTTCCTGTGTTTGGCCGCGACAAGCTTTTGATACACCGTGCTGGGGTCGGCGTTTGCGACCACGAACGAGCACGCGATCCGTTCACCGCCTGCCGTGCGCACCGCAACGGCTTTGCCCGCTTCGACTTCGATTTCGCTGACGGGGCTACTGAGGCGGAGCTCCCCGCCCATCGCGGTGAAACGATCGATGAGCGCGCGCACCAAAGCGCCGGTGCCACCCCGGGGGAACATCACCCCCCATTTGCGCTCGAGCCAGTGAATCAACATGTAAATGGCGCTGACATCAAATGGATTGCCGCCCACCAGCAGCGGCTGAAACGTGAAGACCTGACGCAGGTGGTCGTCTTTGATGTACGACGACACCAAGCTGTACACCGAGCGGTGGCCGCCGAGTCGCAACAAGTCGGGCACGATGCGCAACATCTCCGACAGCTTGTCAAACGGCTGCTCCGCCAACTTCAAGTAGCCGATGTCGAAGATCTGCTTCGCGCGCTTGGCCATCTTGCGATAGCCGTCGACGTCGGGCGGCGACAGCGCTTCGATTTGGCTCAGCAAACGGTCTTCGTCGCCGACGTAGTCGAAGTTCACGCCGTCGGTGAAGTTGACGCGGTAAAAGGGGTCCACCGGCAACATCTCGAGGTGGTCTGTGGTACGCGCGCCGCTGAGCGCGAACAGTTCGTCGAGCAAATACGGCGCCGTGATGACCGTGGGCCCCGCGTCAAACGTATAGCCGCCCTCGCGGTAGACGCTGGCGCGCCCGCCGGGTTGCTCGTTTGCCTCCAGCATCAACACCGGCCAACCGCGCGCACGCAAACGGATGGCGCTCGCGATGCCGCCGAAGCCGGCACCAATGACGACGACGGGCAGGGTGGGTGATCGAACGATCATGACGTCAAACCTTGGTGAAGGGGGTCGAGCGCGTCGCGAAAACAGCGCCTGTGCGGCGTCATCGTTCATGGCCCGCAAGCTGGATAAGCTCGCGTGCCGCAATGCGGTGGCGGGTCTGGGCGTCGGCGCCAAACAACGGCGCGATGGGCGCAAGGATCATCGAGACCAGTTCGCTCGCCAGCTCCCGCAACGCAGCGCCCGTGTGCGCGCCGCGCAGAGAGGGGTGGCTAACGGCGCGCTCGGCGCGGGCCGTGATCTCCGCCAACACGCTCGTGAGCGCTCCACCGGTCGCGAAGCGCTCAACTGTGCGCGCGACGTCGTCGCTTGAGGTGTCGCTTCTGGCAGCCGCGAGCAGCTCCAACAGGCCCGTGTCGGCATTGGTCTGGTGCTCGAGATCGGCGACGACAAGCGCGCTCACTTTGCCCTCGTACAAGTCGCTCGCGGGGAGCTTGCGACCTTTGTCGCCAAACACGTCGAGCACGTCATCTTGCATCTGAAACAACACGCCGAGCTCGCCAAAGACGCGGGAAACTTCCGCCGCGGTTTCGCTTGGCACCCCCGACAACAACAGGCTGCCAAAAACCGGCAACGCAAACAGCGCACCGGTTTTTCCGTACGCGCACGCCACGTACGCGGCGCGTCCGTTTCCATTGCGACACGCGGCGAGCAGGCCGGGCTCTTGTGCTTGGCCGCTGGTCATGGCGACGATGGCACGCGACATTTTGCTCGTGAGCTGCGCGCGCGTGCGCAGCGCGCAATCCAAGTTGTCGAGGGTGCCAAAGGGCAACACCAGCATCAAGTCGCCGACGTTTATCGCTTGTGCGACGCCGTGCTTGGCCCACGTGGTGGGGGCTTCGCGGCGCAACACATCGCCGTCTTGCACGTCGTCGTGGATCAAGCTGGCGTTGTGAATGAGCTCAACCGCCGCGGCCCACGGTGCCGCAGCGCGTCGCGCACCGTCGCCGCCGACACATGCCGCAGTCGCGAGTGCGAGGCGTGCGCGCAAGCGTTTGCCACCTGTGTCGAGGTGCTCGCACGCGATGTGGGCGAGCGGATCGCCCGCTGCCAGGCAGGCATCGCGCATCAAGTCCTCGACTAACGCCAGGCCTTCGTCGCTGGTGACGCTGCATGACGCGTGCGTAGTGGGTCGTGTTTTTAGCGCGACGCTGACTGTGTGGCTGGACATGCGGACTCCTGCTGCGCCTTTAGGCCACCGACCGTTGGGTACGCAGACGCCACAGCGACCGCGTCAAATCAAAGACGCTCCTTGGATGCCGCAGCACGGCTTCGCGTGACAACAGCAGACGTTGCTCGTGTGACAGCCTTGAAAACACCGCGCTCATCGCCGCCGTCAGCTGTGCGGGGTCGATGTCTGAGCGCATCATCGCCGCCCACTGCTCGACGTCACCGCTGTAAAACCATGCGCCAAAGAATTCTCGCAGCCCAAGCAGGTCAAGCTGCAGCAGCACATGCATGCCGAGGCTTTGTAGCTCACGCAGCCGCCGTCGTTTGGCGGGCCACAGCTCCTGCCATGCGGCCGCAGCCACGTCGACCGGTGCCGCGCCCGACGCGAGTTCGCGCGCGATGCGGGCAGCGACCGGCTCGGCGCGGCGCAGTGTGTCGCTCACGCTGTAGCCAGTGGCGGGGTTTACTGCCGCTGCCGCTGCGCCAAAGGCAAACATGCGGCGCGGTTTTGGCGCGTGGTCGGGCAAAGGGATGACGCAGGTCTCGTCGTCGACGACGCGTGCGCCAAGCAGATTCATGCTGCGCAAGCGCTGCTGCAGGCGCACCTTCAGGGTGTCTATCGACAGCGGGGGGGCCGCACACAGCGAGGTCTCTTCGACAAATAGGCGATCTGCCGCCAGCGGCAAAACGTAGGCAAAGCTCGGCGCACGCAAGGCGTCGACGTCGTCAAACGCGAGCGCGTAGTCCATCAGCACTGGCCGGGGCCAGCGCGCAGTCGGCACGTCGATGACAACACCGTAGGCGGTCTGCGCGGCTGTGGGTGTCGGTGCACCCGACAACGCACCGCTACCGGTCGCGTCGATGACGACGTGCGCTGTGCACAGTGCGGCACCGTCATCGGTCACCAGCGTGCTGCCGTCGCGCGTGACGTCGACGCGCGCGACCCGCCCCGCGATGCGCGGCAGCGTCTGGCCGAGCACGTGCGCGAGTGCGTGGTTGTCAAAGACGCCGTAAGCGCGCCGTAGCGTCTGCCATGGGCGCTTTGTTGTTGAAGCAAGCGATTGCGCGGCCGCGAAACGCACATCGACGCTCGGCCACTGCACCGCCAAACACGCGGCGGCGGGGGTGGTGCCAAGGCGCAAGCCCGCCAGCTCATCGAGCCACACCGCGTAACGGTTCTTCCAAGGCCGCGCGTCGCCGGCATCCACCACCACGGTATCGACACCGTGCCCCTGCAGCGCCGCCGCCAGCGCCAAACCAGCGGGACCCGCGCCGACCACAGCGGTGCTATGAAACTTTATGGACATGTGCGGCATCCGAGCATCGTCCAGCTTTGATGCCGCAGCCCGAGAGACGTCACACATGATGCAAGCGCCCCTGATGTTCATTGCAGCGGCGCTTGCGACGCTCGACCCGACACCCGCCGGGACCGACCAGGTCTTTTGGGTGCGTGCGACCATCCCGATGCGCAGCGAGGTGCCGGTCGGAAGTTATAGCAGCGCGGCCGCGTTGCTCGCGCTGTTGACCGTGCACCCGGATGGCACCATGGCCTACCAGTCGTGCGGCTTTCGCATCACCAGCGCGGCGCCGCTGACGCTGTTGATGTCGGATCGCGCCGGGCGCGCTCGTACCAGTGCGCCCGTGGTGGTGCGCGGCGCCGACGGCACGACGCTGGTGTTGCCCACCATGACCATGGGCGTGAGCGGCGGCGATTTCGCGCACGCCGTCGGAGAGCCCGTCATCGCTGCGGTGTGGGGCGTCAATGTCGCAGAGCTGCGCGTTGCGTTTGCGTCACACAACACCTTGACGCTGCCACCAGGCTGGTTGGACGCGCCGCAGGTGAGCGCCAGCATGCGGATCGACGCGCCGCAGTGGCGCGTGCCCTACGCGGCGCCATCATGGCTGACGGTGGCGCTTACGGTGCCCCCCGGCCCTCATGCCGTACAGCTCACGCGGGCAGTCGCCGGCGCGAGGTGTGAAGCGGCGCCGACGGCACCGTAGCCGTCGACGACGTCGCATTCGCTACCGCTTTTCCCTCAGCCTGCTATCACCCCGCCATGCGCCCGCCTGTGTTTGCCATCGTCGGCCGTCCTAACGTCGGCAAAAGCACCTTGTTTAACCGTTGTGCCGGTCGTCCGCTCGCCATCGTGCAAGACGTCGTGGGGGTGACGCGCGACCGTATGTACGCGCGCTCGCGCTTTAACTCCGATGACGGCGACGTCGAGACTGTGATCATCGACACCGGCGGTTTTGAGCCCGCACCGTCAGACGCCATCTTTATCGCGGTGCGCCAGCAAACCCAGCTGGCCATCGACGAGGCCGACGTCATCATCTTCGTCGTCGATGCACGCCAAGGGGTCTCACCCGATGATGTCGACGTGGCGCGCCATCTGCGCCGCAGCGGCACGCCGGTGGTGGTGGCGGCCAACAAGGTCGACACCATGAAGCAAGACGGCTTCGAGCACGCGTTTTTTGAACTTGGCCTCGACGCCATCATGCCGATCTCGTCCGCGCACGGCCGTGGCGTGCACCAGCTG
>JAYTVG010000927.1:0-3386 GCA_043744135.1 Deltaproteobacteria bacterium
CAAGGGGCACCCCGTCGCCGCACCAGCCAACCCGCTCACGACAGCCGCACCGACGTCGCGTTTGCGCTCGACGTTGCACCTGCGACGGCCTCAGCGTCAGGCGTGTTTTGGCCCCACGACGGCGTCGCCCGCAACGTCACGGGATTTTTCTTCCCTGAGCTCGCCACCCTGCGCGATGGCAACACCGACGCGTTGGCGGGAGCGTCTGCTCGCCTGTGGTACCTGGCGCGCCAAGGGCGTCCGCGCGGTCCATTTTCAGCGGCCGAAATGATCATTTTGGCTGAGGCCGGCAAGTGCCATCCCGACACCTTGGTGTGGCGCCCGGGCTTTTCGGCGTGGAGGCAGGTGCGATCGACGGTGTCTGACGCGCCCGACGAACTCGCGTGGCTGCTGGCGGTCGCGACGCGCCACAGCCGGGCGACCGGCGAGCGCACCGCGCGCGCGGCCGCAAAACGTCACGGCATCGCAGCCGTCAAGCTGTCGCCCGCGGCGCCTGCCTCGCGTCACAGGCCGGCGCCACCCGCGATCGCTCAACGCCAGCCGGTGTTGTTGGCGCGCAGCAGCAGCGGCCAACGCGCGCGCGCGACCACGCCGCCGGCTTTGCCGCCCGAGTTTCGCGGCGGTGACGACCACGTCGGCCAGATCTTGCCGCTCGCGGCACTCGACGAGATGTCGCTTGCGCCGTCGGGAATCCACGCCATCGATTCGGGCACGTTTGAATGGCGCGCCACCAACTCGCATGTGGTGCGACGCACGCAGCGTCGTGCGTGGCTGTTCGCCATCGTCGTGACGGCCGCTGCGGTGTGCGCGGTGGTCGCCGTCGCGTTGTTCGTTCCGGCGATGTGGCAGCGCGCAGTGGCGCTCACGGCACAACGACCGTGACGTTGGGCCCGCAAACGCTGGTGTGTGGCGCGCGCCTGATCGATGCCGGCGCTGGCGTGGACGGCATCGGTGACGCGCTCATCACCAGCGACGGCATCACGCTAGGGCCTCAAGGCATCGCACCGGGTGCCCGTGTCGTCGACGGCCGCGGCAAATGGTTGGTGCCAGGGCTCATCGATTTGCAAGTGCATTTTCGTGAGCCCGGTCAAGTGCACAAAGAGGATCTGTTTAGCGGCACACGCGCCGCGGTCGCTGGCGGCGTCACCACCGTCGTCGTCATGCCCAACACACGACCCGTGCTCGATACGCCGGAGCTGGTGCGTGCGCAGTCGCGTATCGCTGACGACATCGGACTCGCGCGCATCATCGTCGCTGCCGCCGCCACCAAGGGCAGCCTGGGCGCCGCGTTGTCGTCGTATCGACAGCTGAAGGCCGCGGGTGCGCTCGCTGTCACCGACGATGGTTTGCCGGTGCTCGACGACGCCGTGATGCGCGCAGCACTCGCGTCATGCCGCCAACACGATTTGTTGTTCATGCAGCACGCCGAGGATACGCGAATGACGCGGCACGTGCCGATGACGGCGTGCGATGTGCAGCGCGCCTCGGGCGTGCAAGGCCAGCCGCCCGAAGCGGAGGCGGTCATCGTCGAGCGTGACGTGGCGTACGCCGAGGCCTGTGGCGCGCGCTACCACGTGCTGCATTTGTCGACCAAGCGAAGCCTCATTGCAGTGCGAGCAGCGAAAGCGCGCGGCGCCCGGGTCACGTGCGAAGTGAGCCCGCATCATTTGTTGCTCACGCATGACGACGTCGTTGTGCGCGGCAGGGACACGCCGCGCACGGCGGGCGATCTGGATGTCAACCGCAAGATGAACCCGCCGCTGCGCTCCGGCGCGGATCGTCGCGCGCTGGTGGAGGGACTTAAAGACGGCACCGTCGACGCGGTCGCCACCGACCACGCCCCCCACCATCATGACGAAAAAAACAAAGGCTTCACCGACGCGCCGTTTGGCGTCACAGGACTTGAGGTGTTGTTGGCGTCGGTGTTGGGCTTCGTGCACGACGGCACTATCAGCGCGCGCCGCGGCATTGAGTTGTTGACGAGCGGCCCCGCGCGGGTGCTCGGTCAAAGCGCTCGCTTAGGCACCTTCGCCGGTGAGCCCGACGCGACGCTCATCGATCCGCACGCGAAGTGGCGCATGTCGACCGCCGCGGTGTTGTCACGCAGCAAGAACTCGGCGTTTTTGGGGAGTGCGTTTGAGGGCAGGGCGCAGATGACGTTTGTGCGCGGGCGCTGCGTCTTTGAGCGCGTCTTTAACGACGTCGGTGGCGCGTGAGCGATGCCAAGCGTCGCCCGATGACGCTGGAAGGATACCGCGTCTTGGCAGGCGAACACGACGCGTTGTTTCGCGTCGAACGACCCAAGGTTGTCGCGGGGGTCACCAACGCCGCAGCCGAAGGGGACCGCTCAGAAAATGCCGAGTACATTTATGGTCGCAAGCGCTTGCGAGAGATCGACAAGCGTTTGGCGTACCTCGGCCACCTCATCAAAGATGTCGACATTGTCGATCCCGCTGCGCTGCACGGGCGCGTCGTATGCTTTGGTTGCACGGTCGCGTTCACGGAAGACCACGACGGCAAAACCACGAAAAAGAAATGGCAAGTGGTCGGTGAAGGCGAAAGCGACACCGCGCGTGGCACCATCTCAGTGGGCTCGCCGATGGCGCGCGCACTGCTCGGGAAATCGGTCGGCGACGTCGTCACTGTGGAGCGTCCCGCCGGCGAGCTCGAGGTCACCATCACCGAGCTGTGGTTTGGCGCGCGCCGGATTGCTTAGCCGTTGTCGGCAACAACTTTCGACGGCAGCGTGGATGCACAGCGGCGGCCAAGTGCTACCCTCGATGAACAGCAGTTCGGCACCCGGGAGGCGCTTTGACGCACGCACGGCTCACTTTGGCACTGTTGGCCGCGCTCGCACTGCCCGCCCGTGCCGCCCACCGCGCCGCACGACCTTGCAGCACGATCGCGTTTTTGCAGCTGGCACGAACCGGGGCTCCACTGTTGGGCGGCGCTTTTGGCGAACGGCCTACCGACGAGGTGACGACTCTCGATAGCTCTGTGCGCGCGCTGCGGGTGCATGCACGTGACGGCGTCTCGGCGCAGACACTCGCGCTTGTGGTGTCGGTGCTCGAAACGGCATGGAGCGCGCAAGTCGACGGCCTCGGGTACCTAGCGCCGCTGCCCGACGCGACGCTGGGTGGTGACGATCGCTTCGACGTGTACATCACCGCGTTGCCGAGCGGAATCGGCGCGCGCACGTTCGCCGAGGCAGACGCAGACCCAAACGATGGCAAACACGCATCGCCCGCGTTCATCGAGGTCGATTCGCGCCTCACTGACGACGAATTTGAAGTCTACGTCACACACGAATTTCAGCACGCGCTGCAGTTTGCGCTCGACACCAAAGAGACCGCGGGCTTTTTGGAGATGGGCGCGGTCTATGCTGA
>JAYTVG010000928.1:0-3385 GCA_043744135.1 Deltaproteobacteria bacterium
CCAGCGGCTGTGCGTGATTTTCCACCACCACAACCTGCAAGCCATTTTTGAGCGTCTTTTTGGCGAGAGGCGGCGGTGCGGCGCGCGCGGTTGGGGCAATGACGCAAGCGAACAACGCTGCGCAGCAAACGAGACGGTTCATGCAGGTCTCCTAGACAAGGCCGAGTTCACATCACGACAGCGGTGGTTCATCGCCTAACGCAAGCCAATGAAACAAGGGCATCCTTCGCACAGTGGCGATGCAGCCACAACCGACATTGCGCGCGCTTGCGGCACGCGCGGCGGAGCGCTACTGGCCTATCGATGATGCGTCGTGTCCACATGCTCCGTCACGTCGCCATCGCGGGCGGATGACGCGTGTGTGGCGTCGCGGGTCTGTTGGGATTGGGCGTTGACGTCGACGTGCGCGCCATTGACGCGATGACGCGCGCGGTCGCGCATCGCGGGCCCGACGGTCAAGGTGTTGTTGTCCTCAGTGGTCAGCAGTTGCACGAGCAGCCCGAGGCTCAGTCCGCGCGGGTCGCACTCGGGCACCGACGTTTGTCGATCTTGGATCTCAGCGCCCTGGGAAACCAACCCATGCGGCGCGGCGATTGGTGGATCACCTACAACGGCGAGATCTTTAACTACGTCGAGGTGCGTGCGCAGTTGCAAGCACTCGGTCACGTCTTTGTGTCGCACAGTGACACCGAGGTGATCTTGGCCGCCGTGCAGCAATGGGGTGAAGCGGCGTTTTTGCGATTGCGCGGCATGTGGGGCCTCGTCCTCGTCAACACCCGCACCCAGCGCGCGCTTTTGTCGCGCGACCGCATCGGCATCAAGCCGCTGTACATCATGCGCGACGGCAACACGCTCGCGTTCGCATCCGAGCCCAAACAGTTCGCGGTGCTGCGCGCGCTCGTCCCCAACGACGACGTGGTGGCGTCGTACCTGCAATCCGGCTTTGAGCCCAGCGGTGCGAGCTTTTTTGCCGGCGTCACGCCCGTCGCCGCAGGCTGTCACGTGCACGTTGACTTGCGCACGGGTGTGGTGGGCGCGCCGCAGTCGTTTTGGGATCCCAGCGGCATTCGCGCCGACATCACCGACGTCGACGAGGCTGCGCACCGGTTTAGCGCGGTGTTTGCCGAGAGCGTGCGCTTGCACCTGCGCAGTGATGTGCCGGTGGGCTGCGCGTTGTCGGGCGGCCTTGATTCCTCCGCGGTGGCTTGCAGCGCCGCCGAGCTGCTCAACCGTGCAGACACAAACGCGCGCGTCAGCGCGTTTTCCGCGACATTCCCCGGCTTCGCGTTGGACGAGGCGCGCTTCATCGACGACGCCAGCGCGCGCATCAACGCGCGTTTGTACACGGTGCAGCCCACGCCCGACGACGTGGTGCGCGACATGCGCCGGTTCATGTGGATTCACGACGAGCCGCCCGGTTCGCTGTCGCAATACGCGGCCTACGCCGTGGCCCGCTTAACGCGCGCGCAACACGTGCCGGTCTCGCTCAACGGCCAGGGCGGTGACGAGGTGTTGTTGGGCTATTGGCAAACCGTGCTCGCGGACGCCGCTGCGCACCGTCGCGATCCCATCGAGGTGTGGCGTCGCTTCGCGCCGGCGCTGCTGCCGGGCGGCAACCGTGAGGTGTTCGCGCAGATGCCCGCGATGCTGCGTCGATTTATCAGCCGTCGCGCACCGGGCCGCGCCCTTAAGACCGTGCGTGGCGAGGTGAACGCAGCCGGCAGCATGGCCGCGCTGTCGGGCACGCCGGCACAACGTCGCGTGTTTGCGCTGCGGGAACTCACGCTGCCGCGGTTGCTGAAATGGGACGACCGCAACTTCATGGCGTTCGCGGTGGAGGGCCGCTATCCGTTTTTGGACGCTGAAGTGATGGAGCTGGGCCTTGCGATGCACCCGCGCGCGCTCATGGTGAAAGGGTGGACCAAAGAGCCGCTGCGACGTGCCTACGCATCGCGCTTGCCTGCGAGCATCATTCGACGTCGACAAAAGGTCGGCTTTGAGACCCCGCAAGATCAATGGCTCGGTGCGGGCTTGGCCCCTTGGTTGCGCGGCGCCTTAGATGACGCGAGCTCTGCGGTGTTTGACTACGTCGATCGCAGCAGTGTGCTTGCGCTGCGTGAGGCGACGCCGACCCGTGAAAGGACGCAAGCGCTGGTGCGTGTCGCGTTTGTTCACGAGTGGCTGGCGCTGTTGACGCGAGGTCACGCCCCACCAGTTGACCTCGCCGCTGTGTGACGACGCCAGCGCGATCCGCGTGACGTCGCCACCAGCGCGCAAGACCGCGGTCTATTCGCCAATCGTCGCCGTCACGGGTGCCGCCCAGCTCTTGAATTCGTTGGTGTAGTACAGGTACGCCGATGACGCGGGTGCTTCGTACGAGCCGGGAACTACAGCAGTGACGTTGATGTTGACGGTCTTTGACTCGCCAGGCTTCAGCGCGCGCCAGTACACGATGACTTCACGCGGGCGGGTCTCCCAGGCATCGACGACGCCATCGTCCTTGAGCTTTTTGAGCTGCGGTAACACAAAGTTGGTGCCGCCTGCGATGCCGATGCGCGCGATCGTCATGGGCTGGCCGACGTCGGTGGTGTTTTTCACCGTCGCGGTTAGGCGCTGCGTTTCGCCCATCTTCAAGGTCGCGCGATCCGCCGTCACCGTCAGTGCCACCGCGGTCTTGTCCGACACCGCAGGCTTCGTCGTGCGGTGCGACACCACCATGCTGTACGGGAGCGCGTCTTTGCCATCGATGAGCAGCGCGACATCATTTTTGCCGTCGTGCAAAAACGCGCCGAGGCCGTCGACGACGATGGGCTCTTTGCGCCCCGCCTCGTAGCTGACGTTTTTCACCAGCTTGCCGTTCACCTTGACGACGACGTTACCGGCCGCTTGCGTGGCGCGCGTCGATTCGACGTAGCGGATGAACGCCTGCAGTGCCAGCACGGTTGCCTGCGTGGTGCCCCACTGGCCGTAGCCGCTGCGGTGGGCGTACAGCCACTCGACCGCTTTGCGCACCGGCTGCGTGTCACCGGTCTTGAGCAGTGCCATGACGGCAAGTGCTGTAGTTTCAATCTTTAAGTTGTCGCCGCCACTTTTCGTGATGCTGTGGTCCGCTTTGGTGAACGCGCCGTCGGCGTCTTGCAATGCGATCAAGCGTCGTGCGGCTGCCTTCGCCTCGCTGGTCTTGCCGGTGTTCGCCAACGTGTTGACGGCGAGCGCCAAGATGTACGCGTCGTTGGTCGACGTCGACACTGTGAGCACGGAGGCGAGTTCCTTTTGCAGGTCGCCGGCCATCTTGGCTTCCGATAGCGCGTAGGTGATGTACGCGTTTGTCACTTCAGCTGACGCCGCGCCAAACGAGTCGAGTGCGCGACCGTTTCGTTGAAAG
>JAYTVG010000929.1:0-3383 GCA_043744135.1 Deltaproteobacteria bacterium
GCTGATGCACCGAAGGTCTTCATGGCGATGATGGCGCCGGTGCTGCCGCAGTAGCGCTCCCAACCAAAGCCGCCCGCTTGCTCGATACACACGCGCGCCGTCACGCTTGGGGGAATGACGTTGTGCTTGTAGGCCGAGGTTTGATGTTCAAACAATTCCCACGACGGCATCGACACCACGCGCGCCTTGATACCCTCGGCTTTAAGTTGTTCGAATGCGGCTACACAAAGGCTCACTTCAGAGCCGGTCGCTATCAACAACACGTCGGGGTTGTGGTCTGCGCAGTCCGCGAGCACGTATGCACCGCTCGCGACGCCCTTGGCGCTGGCGTACGCAGTGCGGTCGAGCGTCGGTAGCGCTTGGCGCGTCAGCACCAACGCGACCGGCTCGTGGCGCAGCTTCATGATGGTGCGCCAGGCTTCCGTGACCTCGTTGGCATCAGCCGGACGCAGCACGATGAGGCCAGGGATGGCGCGCAAGCTCGCGAGTTGTTCGATGGGTTGGTGCGTGGGGCCGTCTTCACCGACGCCGATCGAGTCGTGCGTGAAGATGTGCACGACGGGGATCTCCATGATCGCCGACAAACGAATCGACGCGCGCGCGTAGTCGCTGAAGATCAAAAACTGCGAACCAAATGCCCGCACTTTCGATAGCGACAGGCCGTTTAAGATCGCGTGCATCGCGTGCTCGCGGACGCCGAAGTGAATGTTGCGGCCGTGGTAGCCGAAACCGGCGGCAGCGCTCGGTCCACCGACCGCAGGACCATCGGAGGGCAAGAAGTCGCCGGCGCCCGCGAACGTCAGACGTGTTTTTGTCGACGGTGCGAGGTCGGCGGAACCTCCCAATATCCACGGCACGTTTCGCGCGAGTTGGTTGAGCACTTGGGCGCTGGCGTCACGACCCGCGAGGCCTTTGGCATCGGCGGCAAAGATCGGCAGGTCGTTGTCCCAGGCCTCGGGCAGCTGGCGTTTTTGCATGCGCTCAAGCTCGTCGGCCAACTGCGCATGCGCGCTTTTGTACGCGGCGAACTGATCGAACCAAGCGCGCCGCAAGGCCCCGCCGCGCGCGCCGATGCCGGCCTTGAAGTCTGAAACGACGGCGTCGGGCACCAGAAACTTCGCGTCTTGAGGCCACCCGTAGTTTCTTTTGGTGAGCTTGATTTCGTCTTCGCCCAACGGTTCGCCGTGCGCAGCGTGCGTGTCTTGTTTATTGGGCGACCCGTACGCGATGTGCGAATCGACGATGATGAGCGTCGGTCTGTCGGTGGTGGCCGCAAACACCGTGAGCGCGCGCTGCAACATCGTCACATCGTTAGCGTCACTGACGCGCAGCACGTTCCAGCCGTAGCCCATAAAGCGGGTGGCGGTGTCGTCACTAAACGTCCATGCGGTGTGGCCTTCGATGGTGATTTTGTTGTTGTCGTAGATCCAACACAAGTTGTTGAGCTTGAGGTGCCCCGCCAGCGAAGCAGCCTCGTGCGACAAGCCCTCCATCATGCAGCCGTCGCCGGCGATGGCGTACACGTTGTAGTCAAACATGCAAAAGCCGGGGCGGTTGAAGTGTGCCGCCTGCCATTTGCTGGCGATAGCCATCCCCACCGACGTCGCCACGCCTTGGCCTAACGGGCCCGTCGTCGTCTCCACCCCCGACGTCCAGCGGTATTCCGGGTGACCCGGGCAGCGCGAGTCGAGCTGACGGAAGCGTTTGATGTCGTCAAGCGTGACGCTCAGCTCGCCAAGGCGTTCGTATTTGCCGTTGACCGCGCGCACCTGCGTGAGATGCAAAATCGAATACAGCAGCATCGAGGCGTGACCGACGGACAGCACGAACCGGTCGCGGTTGGGCCAGATCGGATCTTCTGGATCGAACCGCAGCGTGTCGTTCCACAGCGTGTAAACGACCGGCGCAAGCGCCATCGCCGTGCCGGGATGCCCCGAGTTTGCGGCCTGCACGGCGTCCATCGCGAGCGTGCGGATGGTGTCGATAGACAGCTGTTGCGCCGCGCGCCGCGCACTGTCCGCTTGGATGCTGTGTTGCTCGTGTTGCATGCGGTCCTCCGAAACGACGGCTTCGCCTAGCACGTTGAAGACCCAGCCACAGTCCGCCTTGCCACCTCACGCTGTCAATGCGTTCGCGACGACGCGAAGCGAAGGCACCAAAATCCCCGCACGCTTTTTTGCAGGGAAGTTGCGCTAGACTCGTACCAACGATGTCCGCCGTTGCGCACGTGCTGTTGTGTCTCGTCGTTTGCGCCGCTGCGCAATCTTGCAGCGCAGCTGCGTCTAGCAGTGAAGGTGAAGGTGAAGGTGAAGGTGAAGGTGAAGGTGAAGGTGAAGGTGAAGGTGAAGGTGAAGCAGTGGTCGGCGGCTTTGCGATCAAGCGCGTGGCGGCCAGCGGCAACAGCGAAGCGTTCACGTCACTGGTGGGGCGAGTCTACGATGGCGCCACCCCTCAAGCGGTGTTGTTCGACGTCGACACCATTGATGGCGACTGCGTGTTGTTGGTGCCGCGCGTGCCGTTTTGCGACCCGCCTTGCGGTGGCCAGGTGTGCACCGATGGCGACGTGTGCGTGGCGTATCCGTCGTCGCAAACGGTCGGCGCCGTCACCGTCACGGGCATGCTCACGGCCCAAGGGGACAGCAGCTTTGTCATGTCGCCCATCGCCAACAACTATCAACCACCTGCGAGCGTACAGCTCGGCATCGACGCGCTCGCTGAGGGTGCAGCAGTCGAGCTTGTCGCAGCGGGCAGCGCATTTACGACTGCGTTTACGCTCGCAGGCGTCGGCATCGCGTCGCTCGAGTTGACGGCGAGCGCGCTGGTGCTCGATGGCCAACACGACGTGACCGTGGCTTGGACCCAGCCTGCCGTAGCCGGCGATGCGCGCGTGCATCTGCGCTTGGACATCAGCCACCACGGCGGCACGCGCGGTAAAGTTGAGTGCGACACGCAAGACGACGGTGCCTTTGCGATCCCCGCCGCGCTCACGCAGCAGTTGGTCGATCGCGGCATCGCGGGCTTTCCCACCCTCATTGTCAGCCGCGACGCAGTCACGCGCACCGCGATCGCAAACGGGGTTGTGCAATTGACGGTCGCGTCGTCGGTGGAGGTTGCTGTCGATATCCCCGGGTTGGTGTCGTGCAGCGACGACAGCCAATGCCAGACCCCGCAAACCTGCGGTGCCAACCTGAGCTGCAGCTAGCGAGAGCACATGCTTTTCAACGGAGACACGATGCGCCCCTTATTGTTCGCCACATGCCTCACGATCGTCGCCACTTTCGCGTGCGCGCCTGCCACCTCCAAGCAGTCAGGCGAAGGTGAAGGTGAAGGTGAAGGCGAAGGCGAGGGTGAAGGTGAAGGTGAAGGTGAAGGTGAAGGTGAAG
>JAYTVG010000930.1:0-3381 GCA_043744135.1 Deltaproteobacteria bacterium
GCGCACACATCGCGAACCCTTGCCGCTCGCGCGCCGTGTCGGTACCGTCAAGGAGTGCTGCGCTTTGCCTCACACTTGGTGCCCGACGCCACCGCGACCGACGGCGACACGCTGTCGTTAGTACGCGGCCGCCCGCTGTTGTGCTTGTCGGATATCCACGGTGATAGCACCGCACTCGACGCCGTGCTGCATGCAGTCAAAGACATCGAGCTGTGCGGCATCGTCGTCGCTGGCGACCACTGCATGGGCGGCCCGGATCCATTTGGTGTGTGGCAGCGGTTGCTGGCGTGCGGGGCGCAGCTGGTGCGCGGTGCCACCGACGCCGCGCTGGGCACGCTGCGGCTGCGCTCGGTGACGCCGCGCAGCGCGCGCGAGGAGGCACGCTGGGTGACGTTTTTACGCACGCAAGAAGCCCTCGGCGAATTGGTGTGCCGCAGGCTTGCAGAGCTGCCGTCGTCGCTGGTGGTGTCGCTCGACGACAAAAGTGGCGTGATGGTGATGCACGGCAGTCCGTCGGACGAATACCGCGGGCTGCAGCTCGACGAACACTTTGAAGCGGAAGTCGACGCCGTCGCGGAAGACGTCTTGGTCGTGGGCAGTACCCACCGCGGCTTTGTGCATCGCCCGCGCGCGGATCTCTTGGTCGTCAACGCCGGCTCGGTGGGTGCAAGCCCAGGGCGTAACGCGCAAGGCGACCGTACGGCGCGCGAGGTGTTTGTGGCCTCATGCGTCGATGGCGTGGTGCGCGCATTTTGCGCCGACGTGCCGGTGGCGCTCGGGCACGAGGCACGCGCACTTGACCCAACCGCCGCGCGCACCGCTTAGCGCCATGGGCATCGACGACGAACTTGACGCCCACCGCCCGCTGCTGCTGCGCGCTGAGGCAGTGTTGGGCTACGCGTTTGCCAACCGCGCGACGCTGTTAACCGCGCTCACGCACACAAGCTACCTCAACGAACACGCCACCGCCGTGCGCAGCAACGAGGTGCTGGAGTTTTTGGGCGATGCCGTGCTTGGCTTAGTCACCGCGCACGCGTTGGTCGCGCAGACCCCAAACGCGAGCGAGGGCGACTTCACGGACCGCCGCTCCGCGCACGTGTCGGCGGCGGCGTTATTGCGCGCCGCTGAAGTGCACGATCTCGCAGCGCTGTTGCGCACCGGCAAGGGAGCCTCAGCGGTGGTGGTGTCGGCGCGCGCCGACGTCGTGGAAGCGCTGCTCGGCGCGGTGTTCACCGATGGCGGCTTTGCGGTCGCAGCGTCGGCGGCGGAGCGCTTGCTCGGCGCGCCACCGCGGTCAGTCGCCGCAGTCGCGACGCCGCATGCCAAGCGCGAGCTGCAGGAGCTGTTGCAAAGTCTATTTGGCACCGCACCGAGCTACACGACTGCACGCACCGATGGCCCCAACCACGCGCCAGTGTACCGCGCCGAGGTCGCGCTGTTTGACGAGGTTTTAGGTGCTGGCGACGGCAGCAACAAACAAAACGCCACGCAAGCGGCCGCCGAACACGCGCTGGCCTCGTGCGGCGGTGCCGCGGCGCTGCGCAAACGCTTCAAAACGAAGCTGCGATGAGTGACGCGAACGCTTTGCAGACGCTGGCGCTCGAGCACGCGCGCGTCGAGGGCTTTGACGACGCTGCGGTGGTGCCGGCCGACACGGTGTTGCCGGACGCGGCGCGCGTCAAAGACGCGGTGCTGTCGGGCCGGATGGGGCCGCTGGCGTGGATGCACGAGACGCTCGATCAGCGCATCGACCTAAAGACCCGCTTGCCGTGGGCGCGCAGCGTCGTCGTCGTCATCGCGAGCTACTACGCCGGTGACCACGACGAACACGTCGCTGATGACGGCGTGATGCGCGCAAAAGTGGCGCGCTACGCGTGGGGCACCGACTACCACAATGTGCTGAGGCGCAAGCTGCGCCGCATGCGCAAAGCACTCGTGCAAGCGGCGGGCGGCGGCAGGTGCGCGCCGTTTTTGGATTCCGACGCGGTGCTTGAGCGCGCGTGGGCCAAAGCCGCCGGCCTCGGCTTCACCGGCAAAAGCGCCATGTTGATCCATCCCAAGCTCGGCACCTGGACGTTTTTGGGCGGCCTCGTCACCGAGTTCGCCATCAGCCCCACCCTGCGCCCGGTGTTGCCGTCGAGCCTGTGCGGCACCTGCACCGCGTGTATCGACGCGTGCCCGCCCAAGGCCATTCGTGCGACCGGTGTCGTTGACGCCAATCGGTGTTTGGTGACGTGGAACGTCGAGATGCCCACCGACCCGCGCGGCGACGCTGTGTCGGCGGGGTCGGGATGGGCCGTGGGTTGCGACGTCTGCCAGCAAGTGTGTCCGTGGAACCGCTTTGAAAGTCGCACGCAAGATGAACGCTTGTTGCCGCGCACAGGCCACGTTGCGTTCACGGCCGCCGACGCACCCAAAGTCGTCGCTGGTACACCGCTGGCGCGCCCGGGTGTCGAGGCATTGCCGAAACTCGCAGCCCGCGCACTCGCGCCGCGCCGCTGACCTGCAGCGCTATCGCTTGGGCGCGATGGGTGTGAGGGCGGAGCTCGGCACAGCGAACAGCGCTTCGTCCCGAACAAACGGCGCGAGCCCATCCGCGAGTGTGGTGCCGACGCGCCGCGCGCCATCGATCAAGCGATCGTCGATGTTGCGTTGGTCGCTGTCGACGTAAAGTAACGCCGCGACCCGCTCACCGACAACAATCGGCACCACCGCGAACGACAAGGGTGGCGGCCCGCCGACGGCGCGAAACAACAGGCGCTCGGTGACGGTGGGGTCGGCGGCGTCGCCCGGCGCCACCCGCTTGAAGCTGCGCGCGCGCTTCAGCACAGACTCAGCGGTGAGCGGCAACAACACGTCGCGCAGCTCTGCGCAGCCGCGCGTGGGGGTCTTACCGTCCCAGCCCACAGCGACGTCGCCGCGCACCAACAACAACACCGCGCTGCGAAAGGGCGGCACCAACAACCTGAGCACTTGGGGCGGCAGTGAGTCGCGCGCTTGCAGCATGGAGGTCGGCATGGTGTGCCGCAAGTGCGCGAGGGCCTCGTCGAGCTTGCGCGTGGACGCGGGCTTTTTGAGCGCGGGTGTGGACGACGGCCGCCCGTCTTTCAAGATGAACGCCGCAAAGCCCGTGTCGTCGTTGGCGACGGTCGCGCCGCCAGTCACCGCGGACATGCCGCGTTTGAGCGGCGAGGGGGCGCGGTTGTCGACGCGCATGGTCGGATCATCGCCGCTCGGATCGCTCACGACGTCGCCGGTATCGTGCGCGACCGCCGCAGCGCTGGCAAACACCGCCGCGACGGGGCCGGCGTTTAGCGCGCTTGGGAGAGCAACAGCAAACCTGGGCGGTGGCAGCAGCGCTTCGCCATCGTCGATGCTGAC
>JAYTVG010000931.1:0-1051 GCA_043744135.1 Deltaproteobacteria bacterium
GACAAAAAGCGCAAAGGCGTGAGCTGAAACGCGACGCGCGGGAGCAGGCCTGACGGCCTTGCGCATTTTTTCTCGTCGACCCATGCGCTCGTCGACAACCCGACAGTGCCGGTGCCGCCTGCCGCCGCTGAGATCACGTCACGCCATTGACCGCGCGCGAGTGGAGCTGCAGCACTGCGGATGCGCCAGCTGTCGCTGCGCCCGCTTTCGGTGCGAAGGGTTCACGACATGATCACGGTGCCGCTCGCAAAACGCCTCATCGTCGCCCTCGACCACCCTGACGTCGACGGCGCGCTCGACTTGGTGCGTCGCACGCGCGGCGTGATTGGCACGTACAAAGTTGGGCTCGAGCTGTTTACCGCGGCTGGGCCGGGTTTTTTGAAGCTGTTGCGCACCATGACGGACGGCGCGTTGCAAAAAAGCAGCGGCGCCGAGGTGTTTTTGGATTTGAAGCTGCACGATATCCCAAACACGGTGGCGGGCGCCGTGCGCGCAGCGGCCCACCACGAGGTCTCGCTGCTGACCGTGCACGCGTCAGGTGGGCCCGCGATGCTCAAAGCGGCGCAAGAGGCGCTGGCCTCGCAAACCACCATCCCAGGGCAGGGGCACACCAAACTGCTCGCGGTCACCGCACTCACGCACCTGACCGGCAACGAGTTGTCGGCGGTGGGTTTCGCAGGCGGGCCCGCCGACGTTGTGTCGCGCTTAGTGAAGGTCGCGCGCGCCGTGGGGCTGTACGGCTGCGTGTGCTCGCCGCAAGAGGCAGCCGCCGTGCGCGCAGAGGTAGGGCCGGACTTTGCGATCGTCTGCCCTGGCATTCGCTCGCGCGACGCGGGCGTGTCGTCCATCGCCAAAGATGACCAAGTGCGCACGGCGAGTGCGTTTGACGCCATCAAAGACGGCGCCGACTACGTGGTGGTGGGCCGCCCCATCCGCACCGCCGCCGACCCCGCCGCCGCCGCCATCAAGATCCTCGAAGAAATTGAGCAGGGACTCGGAGCACGCACTTGAAAAACACCAACCCTTACGCGCCCAAATCGGGTGGCAAAAA
>JAYTVG010000932.1:0-1050 GCA_043744135.1 Deltaproteobacteria bacterium
GCACGCCATCGGCGTCGTCGAAAACGTCTTAAGGTTGGCGACCGCCTACGCCGTGTTTGCGCGTGACGGTTTGTTGCTTCACAGCGCGGCAGTGGCGCACGACGCCACCGCCATCGTGCTGGTCGGCAGGTCCGGCGCCGGCAAAAGCACCGCGAGCAACAACGCGTTGCGCCTCGGCCGCCGCGTGTTGTCGGATGAGCTTAACGTCGTGGCGATGGATGCCGGCGTGCTGCGCGTGCAGCCGGTGCCGTTCGCGGGTGACTTCGCGCAAGCGCCCACCGATGACGCGCTCACGCTAGGCGGACTTTATGCGCTCGAACAAGGTGTAGCTCAGGTCGTCGCTTGCTCTACGGCGCGCGCGGTCGCGGTCATCGTCGCAGCGTCGTCGTTTATCAATAGCAACGTGTGCTTTACTGATCGTTTGCTCGATCGCGCCACCGTCATCGCGCAGCGCGCCAACATGCGCGGCCTTCGTGTCGGGCCTCACGACGACGCATGGGCGGTCGCACATGCGTGATGCAGTACAGCGTGTGCACGTTGGCGTTGACGTGCGCTTTCGCATTGTGGCTGGCGAGATGGTTTTGGTGTCGCAACGCGCCGGCGAAGTGCTCGGGCTCAACGCTTCAGCGACCCGCATCGTCGAGCTGGTGGCAGCACTTCAACACAGCGGCACCGCGCTGGTTTCAGACGTCATCGCCCAGCTCGTGGCGGAATTTGACGGGGAGGCCGACGTCATCGCGGCCGATGTGCGCTCGCTCATCGCGAACCTCTGCGACCTCGGCGCGCTGCAGGCCGTCGACGCAGCCGGGGCGCAACCCGCATGACCTCGACAAGTTTTGAAGCGGTGGTGCGCAAAGCCTGGCGCGACAACATCTTGCTGTCAGCGCATTTCGAACTGACTTACGCTTGCAACCTCGATTGTTTTTTTTGCTACAACGACGTCAAGCGCACCGACGTCAAGATGAGCACAGCGCAGTGGCTGGAGCTGCTTGACGACCTCGCACACATGCAAGTGCTCAACGTCGTGTTGTCGGGGGGCGAGCCCACCGT
>JAYTVG010000933.1:0-1049 GCA_043744135.1 Deltaproteobacteria bacterium
ACGGGAAAGCCCGCACGCATGAGCACCACGAAGCCGCCCGCCAAGCATACCCCTGCTAAGATGGCGCCGAAGATCGTCATCGCCAAGCCGCGCAAACTATTTTGCAGGCCCTCGAGGTCGGTGCTTTTGACGGTCACTTGGATGTGGCCGCGTTCAAGGTCCATCAGCGCTTGGCCGAGTTGCAGCGGTAGCTCTTGCAGGAGCAGCCCGAGTTGCAATGCCCCGCGCAGGCCGCCGGTCTTCCACTGGCGAGGGTCGACGCGCTCAAACATCAACGCCTCGGCGCGTTTCGTCAGCGCCGACGACGGATCAAAACTCGGGTGAAGTTGCCGCACGATGCCCTCGATCGACACGCTCGCTTTCGATAAAACCGCAAACTCGCGCGGCAGGCGCACGCCGAAACGCAGCGAGAGGTCGACGAGATCTGAAAACACCTGGGACGTGTTGACGTCGCCGATACTGAGCCCGACGTAACGCTCCAGCAAACGCGAGATCTGTGCACGAAACGCACCCAGCTCAATACGCGCATCACTTTCGCCCAGCCGCACCACAACGCGCGCCAAGGTGTCGGCGTCTTTGAGGTGCAGTGCTAACAACAACATCAGCATGCGGTCTTGCGCCTCACGAGACACGCGACCGACTAGACCAAAATCGATGAACGCGATGTCTCCCGTGGCAGTCACCAACAGGTTGCCCGGGTGAGGGTCGCCATGAAACAGTCCGTCGACGTAGACGTGCTCGAAAGCCAGACTGACCAAGCGCTCAACGACCACTGCGGCTTCAGGCGTCCCAAGCAGATCCGTGATCCGGCGCCCGTGCACGCGCTGCATCGTCAGCACCGTGCGACACGACAAGTCGCGAAAAACAGCGGGCACCAAAATGCCCGGGCGGCCGCTGTTGGCCGACGCGAACGCGCGCAGATTTCTCGCCTCGCTTGTGAAGTCAAGCTCAGCCGACAGGCCGTGCTGAAATTCTGCGAGCAGCTCGCTCGCGCGGTAACGCCGAAACTCGTCGACCACCAACTCGAGCAACTGTGCGAGCAACACCAA
>JAYTVG010000934.1:0-1048 GCA_043744135.1 Deltaproteobacteria bacterium
GCTTTGCAAGCATGGCGTCCACCAGTGCGCTGAGTTCATCCGGCACGTCCGCGACCGTGTCTTTGAGGCGCGGCGCGGCCTTGTTGACGGCGTCCGCGAGCACCATCAACGGCGCGTCACCAGGAAAGGGCGGCTCGCCCGCGATGAGATGAAACAGCGTCGCACCGAGTGCGTACACATCGCTCAACGCCGTGTGCTGCTCGCCACGCACGACCTCGGGAGCCAAGTACGCGGGCGTCCCCACCACGATGCCGACGGCGGTGACGCGCGCGCCGGTGCCGTTGTCCTCCCGCGCCAGCCCGAAGTCGGTGAGCTTGACGCGCGTGCTGCCGGCGTGCGGCACGACGCATAAGTTCGCGGGCTTGACGTCCCTGTGGATGAGGCCCGCGTCTTTGGCGGCTTGCAGTCCCGCGCACGCGTCGGCCGCCCAGATGCACGCCTCGCGCCAAGCGACGCGGCCGACACGCGCAATGCGCACCGCCAAATCCTCACCGTCAAGCAGCTCCATGACGACGTACGGTCCCACCACCGCGTCATCGCCGACGGCGTGGATGCTCACGACGTACGGCGAGTGCACGCGCGCCAGCGCCCGCGCCTCACGCACGAAGCGCTCGCGCATCTCGGGTTGTGCCGACAGCTCGGGACGCAAAAACTTGAGCGCCACCGCGCGCTGCAGCTGCGCGTCGTGGCACAGCACCACCACCCCCATGCCGCCGCTGCCCAGCAGCCGATCGACGCGGTAGGCGCCGATGGTCGCAGGCAACGCAACCGCCACGCCGAGGGGTGCGCGGGCGGGAGTAACACCAAAAGACATCACCAACCCTACAACGATCACGAGCCGTACGGGTTTGTGGCGTTGTTGGCGGCTGCGCTGCTCGCGACGCGCACGGAAGTGCACTGCTGTGCTCCTCGCCAGCGCCCAGCCACAACACCGATCGCGAGGTGTACGGGTTTGTGGCGTTGTTGCCGGCTGCGGTGCTCGCGACGTGGACAGGAAGTCCATTGCTGCGCTCCTCGCCGGGCGCCAAGCCACAAACCCGATCGCGAG
>JAYTVG010000935.1:0-1048 GCA_043744135.1 Deltaproteobacteria bacterium
TGCAGTGCTCGCTCCACATCGCCGAAAAACAGCCAAGCTCAACTTTGTTGGGGACGCGGCCCAGCACGTCGATGGCGCGCGCGTACTCCTCGCCACTGAGCCCCATCTCGGCGCCATCCGCGGCGGTGGTGCCATCGGTGTCGTTGAGGCGCGCGACGCTCATGTGGCACCGCCCGATGCGAACTGCACGAGGCCACGCAACAGCGCCAAGCCGTCGGTGCCGCCGAGTGCAGCCGCACTTTTGCGCTCCGGGTGCGGCATCAGTCCCACGATGTTGTTGCGCGGGCCGCCGATGATGCCCGCGATGGCGCGGCGCGCACCGTTGACGGTCGCGTTGCCTTGCGCGGTCTTGTCGAGGTAGCGAAACGCGATCTTGCCGTCATGCTCGAGTGCGTCGAGCGTGGCGTCGTCGGCGAAGTAGTTGCCCTCGCCGTGTGCAACGGGCAGCACGATGCGCTGGTTTTTGTCGTAGCCCGCGAGCATGCCGACCGCACCCGCGCACACCTCAAGCTCGACGTCGTCGCAAACAAACGCGCCGGCGGAATTGCGCAACAACGCACCCGGCAGCAGCTTGCTTTCGCACAAAATTTGAAAGCCGTTGCAGATGCCAAGTGCGGGGCCACCCGCTTCGCAAAAGCGCTTCACCGCCGCCATGATCGGCGACAGTGCCGCCATCGCACCGCAGCGCAAGTAGTCGCCGTACGAAAACCCGCCGGGCAAGATGACGGCGGTGGTGGATGCGGGGAGCTCAGCGTCGTTGTGCCACGCGCTGAGCACTGGCAGTTTGAGCGCGGCGCTTAGCGCCCACACGCAATCGCGGTCGCAGTTGCTGCCGGGAAACGTGACGACGCAGACGGTCACGTTAGCCCGCCCGCTTGCTGTCGGCCACCACGTTGAGTTCGACGCGGTAGTCTTCGATCACCGGATTCGCCAACAGCGCATCGGCCACCGCCTTGAGTCGTTGCTCGACGTCGGGCCCGTCGTCAACATCAAGCTCGATGCACTTACCGACGCGGACGTTTTTGGCGCTATGCAGGCCGAGGCCGAC
>JAYTVG010000936.1:0-3362 GCA_043744135.1 Deltaproteobacteria bacterium
CTTTGCAGGTGAAACGTCGAGATCCAACGTTTGAGGGCGATCGTAGCGCAGGACTAGGTGTCTGTGGCGGCGCGGATCGTTCACGACGCGCAGTGCGCACGCAGGCCCGAGGCGCGCTGGGCTGGGCCCGCCGGATCAGCTCCCGCGGACCCGTAGACTTTCTTTGGGTCTGGACATATCGCCGCGGAGCCGACTTCCATGGGCAATGCACCGCAGCCTCCTGAATCCGTTGCGCCCGCCCCTACGCAGGCCGGCACGGTCTTGCCCGCGCGCTGGGATGTCCGCGACGTGCAGCACCTCAACAGCGTCACAACCTTGCGCCCCGAGATCGACACAGCGCTAGGTGGTGGCGCGCACCTCAGCGCCTTAGGTGACGCGTCGCCCGATCACCGTAGCGCCGCCATGAACGCGCTGCTGTCGTGGCGCCAGGCCCTCGAGTCGCAGGCCGGCGAATCGCGCGAGCGCATGCTCGACGTGCGCGTGTTTGCGATGTCGCTGGAGCTGTTTCGCTTCACCGAAAGTGAGCTGCGCCTCCACACTGCTGACCCAGACGTGGCGTCAGGCTTGTTGTTGTCGTTGCTATTTCATCTGCGCGGGCACGTGGCGACGGAAACCGAGCGCTTTGATACGCTGGCGCAACGCTTAAAGGCGTTGGGCCGTGCGCTGCTCAGCGCGCGTCCGTGCCTCGACACACCCAGCGAAGACCTGCTCGCGCGCGCACTTGACGTGAGCGACGGCGCCGCCGATTTGCTGCGAGCGATCTCAGAAGCCGCTCAGCACGCGCTGGCGTCGGGTGCCATCGTACCAACCATCGCCAGCGAGGTTGCCGACGCCGTGGTGATCGCGGGCGCTGCGCTTGACGAGCACAAGGCATGGCTGCTGACGCTGTCGCC
Organism: Deltaproteobacteria bacterium; assembly: GCA_043744135.1. Taxonomy (GTDB): domain Bacteria; phylum Myxococcota; class UBA727; order UBA727; family VGSZ01; genus JAYTVG01. The sequence continues at coordinate 894 of JAYTVG010000936.1, forward strand.
CATCACGCACGTGCCGATGGGCGCGATGCGCATGGACGAGCTGCTGCGGCTGCGCGGACTGGACCTGCGCTGTAACGAGGTCACCAGTCTCGCACGCAGCGTCGCCGAGGAGCTGCGCGTCGAGGAGCTGCGCGTGTTGCGTCGTGGCTACAAAGGCACCAGCGCGGTCGACGCCATGTCCGCCGCGCGCATGGGCGCGCCAAATAGCTTGGGCGAAGCGGTGTCGTGGTTGACGGAGCTGACGCGCGAGCTGCGCGCGTTTGTGGTGCAAGGCAACGTCATCCCGGTGCCGAGCGGGGAGCGCGATCGCCTGGTGGTGGATGTGATGCCGTCGTTGCTCACGACGCGAGGACAAACCGCCGTGTTGCTGCCACCCCAGCCGCTGGCGCCGATGCAGGAGTCGTTGCTGTTGTTGCGGGAAGTCGCGGGCGCACACGCGCAGTCGTTGTCGGAGTTGTCGGTCGCAGACCTCGAAAACATCGCGGCCCACTGCGGCACCCCCGGCATGCACTTGCAAGCGGTGTGGAGCAACCTGGCGACGTCGGTGGCACGCCGTGGCGCGCCGCTTGGGCTGCTGAGCCCCGTCGCGTCGACGTGGGGCACAGACATGACGCGCGGCTGGGCGCTGATGGCTGAAGAGGCAATGCGTGAAGCGCAGTTTCGCCACTCACCGGCAAGTCGTTTGGTGATGGTGAAACGCGCGCTTTTACATGCCGTGGTTGCAGCTGTGGACGTGGCGCTGGCGACCGGGCGGCTCAATGCGGAATCGGCGGCTGCGCTGCTGGTGCGCCGCGGACACGTGCGTTTGGTGGTCGCGCGCGCCATCGTGCGCTCGCTGCAGCGCGCGCCGAGCATCGGCCTGTCGGCGTTTGTTGGCAAAATCCGCATTGACCAACTGCGGCGTGAGGCGCGCAAACGGTGGCGCGACGGCTTCAGCGAGCGGCGCTTCGTCAGCTTGGTGTTGGCGTCAGGTCCCGTGCCGTTGGCGTATCTGTTCGATCGCTTGGCGGACCCACCGGTGGTGTTGCAAGAGCCCCGCCTGTAGCTGCGCCCGACCAGCACGTCAGTTCACCTCGTGCTCAGTGGCCTTCTGGAGTGCCCCATACTTGCGAGACGCGCGCGTCCCGTCCGCAACCCTGCCGGTATTGAGCATACACACGGGGAGAGCGCTTGTAGTAGTCTTGGTGGTAAGTCTCTGCGGGCCAAAACGTCGAACCTTTGGTGACTTCAGTGACGATGGCACCCGCAGTTTTGAGGTCTTTTTTCGCAGCTTCACGCTGAGCTTCAGCGACGACACGCTCGGCTTCGTTACCGTAAAAAATGACCGATCGATACTGATGTCCGTTATCGCAAAATTGCGCCTCCTTTTGCGTGGGATCGATGTGTCGAAAAAAATAGTTCACGAGTTTTTCATAGGTGATTTTTTTGGGATCATAGACCACATTGACAACCTCTGCATGGCCGGTGGCGTGGGCGGAGACTTGCTCGTAGGTGGGATTTTGCTCTTGTCCCCCCGCGTAGCCCGAGGTCACTGACAGCACGCCTTGGTCGGTGAGCCGCTCAAAGTCAGATTCCATGCACCAAAAACAGCCGCCACCAAAGACCGCGGAGGCGGCGCCTTGCGGCACCACCGGGTCGGCGGCGCGCGCAGCACATGCGGCGACGAGCATGACCAGGGCGACCGCGGACGCGCAAGACGAGATGGCTTTCACCGATCTTGGGACGTGAACAAAGTTATTCATCGAGACCTCATAGCATCACTACGCGAGGTGCCATGACTTGGTGACAGATCGCGGCACTCAGGCGTTTGGGTCCGCGGCAAACGCGTCAATTGCCTCGGCGCGCGCGTGGCGAGCGCCCCCGCTGGCGATGACGGTCACATCCGCGGGCTCCGCCAGCTTCAACACGGCGAGGGCACTTGGGCGGGTACCATTAAAGCGCGGCGAGACGCTGGTGACAGCCCCGACGACAGCGTCGCCGTGGTGCACGGCGTCCCCCACCGACAACCCCGCGGGATCGACGCGCAAGCCCCACAGACGTTTGCGCTGTTTTGCATACGTGTCCAAGCGCGCGAGCACTTCTTGCCCGATATAGCAGCCCTTGTTCCAGTGCACGGCGCCGGCGACGCCGCTTGGGTCAGCGTCGTTGGCTGCGTTGAGGCCGATGTCGAGCGGATTGAACGTATCGCTCAATTCGCCGTCGCCAACCACACCGGAGGCGACGCGCGCGGCCGCGGCCTCGGTGTCAGTGACGACCTCGCCGGCGGGCGCGTCACCCAGCACGATAAACGCAGCGCCGTGCAGCATGTCAAAGGTACGCACGACGACGCGAGCGGCACTCGCGACAAAGCCGAAACGAGGCAATGCATCGAATTGCGGCGCGATGTTGGCAGCGCCCGCGCCCCACACCAAGGCACTGGGCTGCTGCGCCGACAGGTCCGTCAGCTCGACGCGCTCAGAAAACAGATAC
>JAYTVG010000937.1:0-3357 GCA_043744135.1 Deltaproteobacteria bacterium
CGACGTCAATGACCACGAAACTCGCGACCACGAACAAGGCGCCGATGCAATTTTTAAACATGGCGCTCGCTTGTCTGCATCAGTGTGACGCGCGCTGGCATACTGCAACCGCGTGCACAACGCACCGCGTTTCGGCGCGCACGTGACTGCGTCAGCCGCGACGTGCGCCCACTGGCACACCGCCAAAAACCTCAGCATCCGCGCGTTGGCCGCGCATCCACTGCGTGCGCCCCACAAACACACGTTGGATGTGTAGCAGCTGGGCCTTGACCGCGCCGCCGTCGCGTTGTGCCTCCAACACGTCGAGCGCGTACGCGATCGCCTCGAGCGTCGACAACCCACCGCCCCTCAGTTCGGCGCGCAGCTGGTACGCTGTAGGCGCGTGCGCGGGCAGCGTCACGCACGGGATGTCACGCAGGCCAGGGACGCGCGTGCGCATCTTGCGCGCTTGGCGCCACGTGCCGTCAGGCACCACGAGCGTAAACGGACCGGCAGCTGCCAGCTCGACGCTCAGCACAACCGCGTCGCTGGCGGGAAACAGCAACAGTGGCGGCGCGTCGTCGACGCGCAGCGGTGTGGTGCGCCCAGTATCGTTCACGACGCTCACGCGCGCGTTTTGCAGGGAGCGCACCGCCAACTGACCGGTGTTGGTGGGTTTGTCGGCCTCGTCGGCGTTGAGTACGAGCACGACGCGCGTGACCGTGTCGCTTGGCTGCACGAGCTCGCACAAACACAACGGCAAGTGCAACCGGCACAGGCCACAACGGCGGTGGGTGTTTCGCCCAAGTGAACTGTGCTCAGCATGTTCCCGTCGACTCACGCGTGCGCCTCAATCAGCACAAAACCGCTGCGGTACCACGCGTGCAGCGCATCGACGACACGGCCGCTGAGTGCGACCGGCGTGGCCAGCTTGCGTGTGTTAGCGAGGATGCGTAGTGCGGCTACGTCGTCGTCGAAGTCGATGCGCTGCGCGTTGATGAATACCGCGCGGTCGCAAAACAGCATGCGGCTCGCCAACGCCAACGTGACGGCACCGGTGTTGTTGAGCTGCGCGGCGAACGCCGCTCGCGACAACGCGTGCTTGGGCCGCGCGAACTTCACCCATGGCTTTGGCCCCGTCAGCAGCCGACCCGTGAAGGACTCGATGCCGAGCGCGCCGAGCGGGATCTGATCGATGGCACGCGTGACGCGCGCGATGGTCGCAGTGCTGAGCTGTGCCGGTTGCGCTTGCGTTTGGAGGTCGGGGTCTTGGTAGTGCCCGTCCGTCGCTGCTTCTTGCGCCAAAAACGCCAAGTAGTTGTGCACCAACTGTTCGTGCGTGGGCGCGACGAAGCCGATCGAATACGTCATGCACTCACCCACGGCTATCCCCCAGTGCGCGACGCGGGGCGGCAGGTACAGCAAGTCGCCAGCGTGAAGCACCCATTCGTCGGTGGGCGTGAATTTTTCGATGGCGCGGTCGGCGCCGAGCGTCAGTTGCGGGTCTGTCGAGATCTTCCAGCGACGTGCACCCAGGCCCTGCAACAAAAACACATCGTACAAATCAAAATGCGGACCGACACCCGCGCCGTCGCCCGCGTACGACACCATCAAGTCGTCGATGCGCGAGGTCGCGATGAAATTGAAGCGCGCGAGCAAATCCCACCCGCCCTGCGCGTGCGCCTCGACACCTTGCACGAGCAAGGTCGCGCGCTGCGGCAACTGCTGTGGCGTGAGGCGCGAAAACGGCCCATCTTGTGTGACGAAGGTACCCTTGCGCTCGGTCACGATGCGCGCCACCACGTCGCTGCGTCCGGCCAGTCGCGCAAGGTCGATGGGGCGCTGCATGCCGATGACGCCGCTAAACTGTGGCACCGCATTGCGCACCAACAGCGGCCGCTTTTGCCAAAAGTCTTTGAGGAACTGCGCTGGCGTGAGGTCGCCCAAAACGTGCATGACGCACCATACATGGTGAGCCCCGATGCGCGCGGCGGCGAATTATTTTGTTCACCTCCCAAGGTCGCTGAATTCGCCGACCGCGGTGAACAAAACTTTCGCCGACATTTGGCAAGTGAACAAAGCAGCTGCGTCGCGTGTTGTGAGCTTGGGTCGCGCGCGATGTCCGGCGCCAACAACGACGCTGACGCGAGACGCAGCGATCGGTTGACCAGCGCGCGACCATGGACCATGAGCGTGCCTGAGGCATGCGCCCGGGAGGCACACATGGGTTTCGTTCAGCACCTGGCGCATAAGGCCACTCGCGCGCTGCTGCACAAATCCGTGCTGACGAAACTCGCACTTGCGGCGGTACTCGCCGGCGCTTTTAGCGTCGGAGGTATCGGCGCGCACTTCGCCGTCTTGTCGGCGCAGCTTCCCGACTTGCAAACCATGGAAGACTACCGGCCTCCCGTGACCTCGAAGGTGTTTGACGCCAACGGCAATTTGGTGGCGCGCTTTTTTGAGGAGCGCCGCACGGTGGTGTCGATCGACAAGATCCCAGCACACGTCAAACAAGCGTTCATCTCGGCAGAGGATGAGGAGTTTTATCGCCACGGGGGCATCGACTACCTCGCGGTGTTTCGTTGTTCGATCCTCCAGCTCAAGGCCAAAGTCGTCGGTGGTACGCGCTGCGGCGGATCGACCATCACGCAACAAACCGCGCAGACGTTCCTGTTGTCGATGGAACACAACTACTCCAACAAGGTGAAGAAGTTTCTGTTGGCGAAAAAAATCGAAGAGCGGTTCAGCAAAGACGAGATTTTGCACCTGTATTTGAACCAGATTTATTTCGGCAACGGCGCTTACGGCATCGAAGAAGCAGCGCGCACCTACTACGGCGTCGGCGTCGACAAACTAAGCTTGGCGCAGGGTGCAGCACTCGCGTCCATTCCAAAATCACCCAACCGCATCAACCCGTTCGCTGACCCCAAGCGGGTGCGCGCACGGCGCAGTTACGTGCTGGGTCAAATGGTCAAAAACGGCCTCATCAAAAGTGACGAGCGAGACCGCGCGGAGAAGGAACCCGTGCGCATCGACGTCGAACGCCCGGAGTACCTCGACATCGCGCCGTACTACGCTGAGGCGATTCGGCAGCTGCTGCTGAGCCGTGGCGACATCGCCGAAGACGAGGTGACGCGCGGCGGCTTGACGGTGTACGCGGCACTCGACGCGCGGCTGCAGCGCGCTGCCAACATCGCCGTCGCGTCAGGCTTGCGCGAGGTCGACAAACGTCAAGGCTACCGCGGTCCGCTCGTGCGCCTCGATCCAGACGAAGCCAAAGAGCTGATGCGGCGCATTGATGATGAGCGCGCGCGTCGGTTCGCGCCTGAAGAGACGCCGGAGTTAAAGACCGACGCGCTGCTGCAGCGGCCGATCTGG
>JAYTVG010000938.1:0-1043 GCA_043744135.1 Deltaproteobacteria bacterium
GGCGTCGAGGATTTCGTGGCGTCTGCGACCATCACTGCGGTGAAACCGGGCGGCGCCGCGAAAGACGGCGCGGCGTGTTGCGCGCCGAGCTGCTGCGGCAAGGCCGCTTGATGTCGAGCGAACCGCGCGAGTGGGGGGTGTTGCTCGCGACGCTGCGCCCGTTCGTCGCGCGACGCGTGCCCAACGCCGCGGATAGCGAAGATGTGCTGCAAGAGATTTACTTGCGTATGCGCAGCGGGCTCGCCGCCGTGCGTGACGACGAGCGCTTGCGTGCATGGATGTACGCGGTCGCGCGCAGCGCCATGATTGACCACTACAGACGCAACCGCCGGCACGTCGTCGGGCGCATCGAAAGTGACGGTGAGGAAGTCGCAAACCTGATCGACACCATGGGTGAGCAAGGTGACGATAGCTTGTTTGAGGCCCTCGCTGGCGTCGTTGAGTGGTTCGTCATGGCCCTGCCCGAGCCCTACCGCTCAGCGTTGCTGGCCACGGAGCTGCACGGCAGGTCGCAGGCGGACGCGGCCCGCGAAGCAGGCGTCGCCTTGTCGACGATGAAATCCAGAGTGCAAAGGGGCCGCAACAAATTGCGCGAAGCGTTGCACGATTGCTGCTCGTTTGGCCTCGACGCCCGGGGCCACGTCACGCACTGCGCACCAAAACCGCAGCATTCCATCGACGCGGTGCGTGGCGAGCTGACGTTGCATCACATCGAGCGCCGCGTACTCTCCCGCCATGTTGAGCGGCAGCGTGGACCTTTGCCACGCTGACAATCCCGTCGCGGGCTGCTGGGAGCGCCCCCAAAGCGCGCGGTCGCGATGTTGGGCCGCGCCCGCGAGACTATTGCCCAGTGGTTGTTTGCAGCAGCGCGCCATCGGCTGCGTAGCTACGGATGACTACGTGGCTGCCGCGCTTGCTCTTTTCGATGCGCGCCACCGGCACGCCGCCAACGACGGCGATGCCATGGGCCGGCTGCACGTGTACGACCGGTGTAGCGTGGGCCTTTGACGGCGTGGTGCGAGTTGTTGGTGGTGTTGAACTGG
>JAYTVG010000939.1:0-3352 GCA_043744135.1 Deltaproteobacteria bacterium
GACTGCGCGTGGTCCGTGATGCCGATGACGACGAGGCCGCCCTCAATCTTGAGCCATTCGTGTTCGTCGGTGTAGCGCAAAGTGGTGGGGACGTTTGCCATCGAGATGCTCCGGGGCTGCGACAAGCGGTTAAGACAAGTGTCCGTTAGACCTTGTTCGCGCGCTTGTAAAACGGCAGCTTGCACACGCGCGCTTTGACCGGTTTGCCGCGCACGTCGACAAACACCTCGGTGCCGGGTTCGGCGTGGCTGCGGTTGAGGTACGCGAAGCCTATCGCCTTGTTGACAAACGGCGACTGCGTCCCAGACGTCACTGTGCCAATGGCACCGCCTGCAGCGTCCAGCACCGCGTAGCCGTGGCGCGCGATGCCGCGGTCGACCATCTCGATGCCGCGCAGCAGCTGGTACCCCCCCGCAGCCTTTTGCGCAGCGAGCGCTGCTTCGCCGATGAAGCCGGCGCCCTTCACGATGAAACCGAGGTTTGCCTCTAGCGGCGTGCGCGTGTCGTCGATGTCGTTGCCGTACAAACACAGGCCGGCCTCCAAACGCAGCGTGTCGCGGCACGCCAGGCCGCACGGCACCGCACCCGCCGCCAGCACAGCGTCCCACACACGGCGCGCGGCGCTGTTGTGCACGTACAGCTCAAAGCCGTCTTCGCCTGTGTAGCCGGTGCGCGCGATGATGCCCGCGTCGTTGTGGTCCTGCGTGACGACGTCGCCGCAGATGAAATGATAGCCCTTGATATCACGCACGACGGCGCCGCACAGCTTGGCCACCACGTCAACCGCGTGCGGGCCCTGCACCGCGAGCTGCGACCACTGCGCGCCTTCATTGGTGGCGCGCACCGTCGGGAACTCGCGTGCGACCACCGCAGCGATGTGCGCGAAGTCTTTGTCTTGGTTGCCGGCGTTGACGCAGATGAGCACCTCGCTGTCCGAGATGCGGTTGACGATGACGTCGTCGATGAAGGTGCCCCGTTCGGTGAGCAGGCCCGCGTAGCCGCACTGGCCATCCACCAACGCGTGCACGTTGCACGTCACCAAGCGCTGCACGGCGTCCAGGGCACGGGGCCCGCGCACAAACACCTCGCCCATGTGGCTGACGTCAAAGACACCGACCGCGTGGCGCACCGCTTGATGCTCGACGCTTTCTGATGTGTACTTGATGGGCATCTCGAACCCCGCGAAGTCGACGATCTTCGCACCCGCAGCAACGTGCGCGTCATACAACGGCGTACGTTTGGGGGTGGCAGGCGTGGCGACGTCGGTCATGCTGGGCTCCCAGTGGGCTTTGTTGTGGCGGGCGATGCCGCCGTCGGCTTTGTTGCAGTGCGCCGCGCGTGCGACGTCAACGTGTTGTGCATCAGCATCGCGATGGTCATCGGCCCCACGCCACCGGGCACCGGCGTGATTGCACCCGCGACGGCGCTCACGGCTGCAAAGTCGACGTCGCCGCACAGTTTGCCGGCGTCGTCGCGGTTGATGCCGACGTCGACAACGACCGCACCCGGCTTGACGTGAGCGGCGCCGATGGTGCCGCGGCGACCGACAGCGACCACCAAGACATCGGCCTCACGCGTCACGCGCTGCAGGTCGCGGGTCTTAGAATGTGCCACGACGACGGTGGCGTCCGCGCGCAACAACAGCTCGAACATCGGACGACCGACAAGGTGGCTGCGCCCCACCACAACCGCGTGCGCGCCGCGCAGTGGCGTGCCGATCTCTTCAAGCAGGCGCATGCAGCCAAGCGGCGTGCACGGCACAAAACCATCGAGGCCAAGCGTCAAGCGCGCGACGTTGTGCGCGCAAAAGCCGTCGACGTCTTTGTCAGCGTCGATGGCGGTAACGATCAAACGCTCGTCGATGTGTTTGGGCACCGGCAGCTGCACCAAAATGCCGTCGACCGCGTCGTCGGCGTTGAGCTGCGCCAGCAGATCCAACAACGCGCGCTCGGTGGTGGCGCTGGGCAGGGCGTGGTGAAACGATCGGATGCCGACCTCCGCCGCGGCCTTGCGCTTGTTGTTGATGTACACGTGGCTCGCGGGATCGTCACCGACGAGGACGGTCGCCAAACCCGGCGCACGCGTGCCGCTGCCGACCCGCAGCGCGACCGCGTCTTTAAGTTGCGCGCGCACTTTGGACGCAATCGCTTTGCCGTCGATGAGGGTGGCCATAGGTGTTTCGATGACGAATCCGCGGCGATTGTTCAAGGGGTGTGAGCTAAACAACGCTACGGAAACGCGACTTTGCGCATGCGCGTCGCCAGCGTCCGCATGAAGTCGACCACCTCCGCCGAAGCGACGGAGCCTGGTACGCGTGCGCCAGTTGCGCTTGCCACACGCGCAGACCAACTGTCGAGCAACCAAGCCAAGGTCGCAGGCGTGCAGCCGCCATCTTTGTCGAGCGCGTGCTTCAAGTTGTCTTCGACCCGAAGGCCGCGCTGCTCCAAATACCTGACGTCAACGACGTCGCGAAGTTCTTCGCGCCCGACCAGTGCAGTGATCTTGTTGACGAAGATTTGCTGCATCGTGTCGATGGCAGTGCCGTCCACGACGAGCGGAGGCTGCCCCAGTTGTGCGCTCTCGTCATGCACCACGTCAACGACGACGGCGTCGCTGCCGCGAGTCACGACCGCGCGCTGAAATGTCGGTGACGTGCGCGTAAGCTCGAGGCCGAGCCCGTGGCGTTTGAGCAGCGACGGCCAAGCCTGCACTGTCATTGAAAACGCGACGGGATCAAACGTGAACAGGTCGAGGTCGGTGGTGTCGCGCGGCGCGGCGTAAAACCCCACGAGTGCTGCGCCGCCGGTCAACACGAAACCTGCGGTGTTCGCAAAAAAAAGCTCGAGCACCTCGGTTTGCATCGCCGTCAGTCGCCCTCGCCGGATTGAACCCGCTTGCCTCACAAAAGGCCGTCTGCGCGCCAAGCATCAATCAGATAGCGCCAAAAACCATAGCGCCGACCGACAATGCGCTTGATGTGTTCGAGGTCGCGCGCCGCGACCTGTGGCGTGACGAAATGCCACACATCCGTGTCGCGGGCTTCGCGCAGCATCTTGCCGAGCAGCCGCGCGCGATCAGCGTGATCGTCGTCGTTGAGCACGGTGCGCAGTTGTGCCGTCGTGATGTTCTCGTCCCAAAAAAAATACGGGCGCAACTGGGCCGCGCGCATATCAGTCGTGAGCGGATGCATGACGTCACAATAGCGCGGCGCAGCGGTGTTGTCAGCGGCGGCGCGCTGCTGCATGAAAACTCGACTCAACTCGAGGATGCTATGGACGTGTCGACCGCCCTCAAAAAACGATCGAGTGTGCGCGCATTTTCGCCGCGCGCCGTCGACGACGACGTGCTTTCA
>JAYTVG010000940.1:0-3347 GCA_043744135.1 Deltaproteobacteria bacterium
AGATGATGTGGTCGGCGATCTTAAACGCGCTCGCAATGTCGTGGCTGATGACGATCGACGTGACGCCGAGTTTCTGCTTAGCTTGCAAGATCATCTCGTCGACTTGGTCGGTGGTGATTGGGTCCAAGCCCGTGGTCGGCTCGTCGTACAACACAATCCCCGGGTCAAGCGCCACTGACCGCGCCAGCGCCACCCGCTTGCGCTGCCCGCCCGAAATCTCAGAGGGAAAGCGCGGACCAACGACGTCAGCGTCGAGCGAAAACAACTCGAACAACTCACGCACACGGGTGGCGAGTTGCTGTGCCGTGAGTTGCTTGCGGTGCTCGCGCAACGGAAACGCGATGTTGTCCCAGTTGGTCATCGAGTCAAATAGCGCGCCGTTTTGAAAGACCATGCCGAACTTGGCGCGCACCCGTTTCATGTCGAGCGCGCCCACCTTGGCGATGTCTTCGCCGTCGACGAGCACTTGGCCGCTATCAGGCTTCAGCAAACCGATCATGTGCTTCATCAACACGCTTTTGCCCATGCCGGAACCGCCGAGCACCACCAAGATTGACCCGCGCACGACGTCCACGGAGACGCCCTTGAGCACCTCTCGTTCGCCGAAGCGCTTGCGAATATCGACGATGCGCAGCACGCAGTCCGCCGCCTCACCCGTGCGGGCGGTCTCGATGCTGACGGCTGCAACGCGTGTGGTGGTCATGGCGCGCGACTACTTCGGCATCGCGCTAAACGTGATGTAGCTGTGGATGAGGGGCTCTAAGACCTCTGCGAGCAGGTACGTCCCCACCAGGATGCTCACCGACGACAACACCACCGCGCGCGTCGCAGCCTCGCCCACGCCGCGCGCGCCACCTGCGGCGTTGTAGCCTTGGTAGCTCGAGATGATGGCGATCTGCAGACCAAAAAACGCCGACTTGATCCAGCCTTCGTAAAAGTCATCAGGATCTTGCGCTTGCCAGGTCTCGTACAAAAACACGCCGGGGTCGACGCCTTCACGGCCGACGGCGATCAAATAGCAGCCTAAAAAACCGCAGCCGCAAAACAAGATCGTCAGCAGCGGCATCATGAGTGTGGCGGCGATGGCTCGCGGCACCACAAGATACTGGATGGGTTCGACGGCCAACGTCGCCATCGCGTCGATCTGCTCGGTCACGCGCATGGTGCCAAGCTCCGTGGCCATGCCCGAACCCGAGCGACCAGCAACCATCAGCCCCGTCAACACCGGCCCGAGTTCGCGCGACAGCGTCAACAATGTTGCTGGCCCAACTAACGCCTCCGCGCCGAAACGGCGAAAGCCCTGCAGGGTTTGAAAGCCAAACACCAAGCCAGTGAAAAAGCCCGTGAGCACGACGATGAACAACGAACCAAAGCCAACGTCGCTCATGTGACGAAACAACTGCGAAAAGCGAAACGGTCGACGCGGCAGCCAGTACAGCACTTGCCACGTGTACGTGCCCAGCTTGCCGACCTCGGAGAAAAACGCGATCAAAGGCGCGCCGATCGCAACGAGCACGGCGCGCGCGAACCGCTGCGTGCGGCTCACGTCTGGTGGTTTTTGAACTGGCGCGGAGGACACGGCTCACAATCATGCTTTTGCGACGCCGCGGTCAAGGGCCGAGGTTCGCACAACGCGTTCGACATTCGCAGGCGCGGGGCGCTAGGGTACGTGCTGATGACAGGGCCCGACAAGAAAGCGCGCGTCGTGGGTATCGACCTCGGTACCTCAAACACGCTCGCGGCGTGGATGGACGGACGCGTCGCGCGCGTCATCCCCACCGAACGCGGCGCCACGTTGTTGCCGAGCGTCGTCGCGTATGCCGGTGAGCGCATTTTGATTGGGCAGCCCGCCAAAGACCAGCTGCTCATCAACCCCAAAGACACTGTGTACGGCAGCAAACGGCTGATTGGACGGCCGTTTCACTCGGCCCAGGTGCGGGCGCTACAGAACAAATTCGCGTACGAGATCGTCGAGGGCAAGCAGGGTTATTGCGCCGTGCGTGTCGGCGATCGCAACCGCGAACTGACGGAGATAGCCTCCGTGCTGCTTGCGCAGATTGCGCGCTATGCAAGCGTGCAGATGGGCGGGCCGCTCGACGGCGTCGTCATTTCGGTCCCCGCGTACTATCCGCTGACGCAGCGCGAAGCGGTCAAGCGCGCGGCCACCGATGCAGGGCTCGACGTGTGGCGCTTGGTGAACGAACCGACCGCGGCGGCGCTTGCGTACGGCGCGGGCAAAAGTCTCGACCAAAAGATTTTGGTCTTCGACCTCGGTGGTGGCACGTTTGATGTTTCCATTTTGGAGATTTCGGGCGGCACCTATCAAGTGCTGGCGACGGGCGGCGATGGATTTTTGGGTGGCGTCGACTTCGACATTCGCCTCACCGACTACCTCATCGATCGCTTTGAGCAAGAAGAGGGCGTCAGCATCCGCGATGATGTCGTCGTCGTTCAGCGCGTGCTTAACGCGGCGGAGATAGCGAAGATCGATCTGTCGCTGCTGCAACACGCTGAGGTGCGGCTGCCATTTGTCGCCCAGCGGCGCGGCAAGCCCATCGATATGCGAGTGCACGTCAGCCGGCAGATCCTCGCGCAACTCACCGACGACCTCGTCGAACGTTGCGCGCTCACCGTCGACCAGGTGTTGGCGCGGGCGGGCTTGGAGTACCGCGACATCAACGAGGTCTTGCTCGCGGGTGGCCAGACGCGCATGCCAGCTGTGCAGCAGCGGTTGGAGCGACAGTTTGGCAAGGTGCCAAAAAAAGGCGTCAACGCCGACGAGGTTGTGGCGCAGGGTGCTGCGATGCTCGCGAACTCACTCGCGAGCGGTTCGTCGGACACGCGACTGCTCGATGTGTTGTCGCTGCCCATCGGCATTGGACGGCGCACCCCAACGCAAATCGTCTTTGAGCCCATCACCTCACGCAACGCGGCGCTGCCGTTGGATGCCAAGGTCGACGTCGCTACCCATGTCGACGGGCAGCGCACCATCGACGTCGATTTGTTCCAAGGATTTTCGCGTGACATTCGCGCCGCCGACTACATCGGCACCGTGCGCTACGACGGCGTGCCACCGATGCCTGCCGGTGTTCAGCGCATCTCGATGCAACTGACGCTCGATCATGAAGGTCTACTTGACGTGCGCGCTGCGCATATGGGCGGCGCGTCGCGCACCTTGCAGCTCATCGCGCGTCCGCCGATGCTCAAGCTCAACGACGACGACCTCACCGATCCTAGCGCCACAATTCCAACCCGGCTCAGCGACGTACCCGCAAAAAGCGCGAAAGCGCCGGGGTTGCTGCAGCGCTTGTTTCGCCGCTGACGTTTCACCGACCTTGGGAGGTGAA
>JAYTVG010000941.1:0-1039 GCA_043744135.1 Deltaproteobacteria bacterium
GAAGATCGGCTCGACGAGATGTTGAGCCTCACGAACAACCTTGGAGCTTCTGCGCGGCTGCGCGATGACGACGCGGCGTTTTTGGCAGACGTCAAAACGCAGCTCGATGCCGTCCGCGAAAAGAACCAAGCCTACGACCAGGCCACCGCCCGCTTGCTGGACGGCACCAGCGACGACGGCAAGGATGACACCGCCGTGCTCGACCGGCACAGCGAGCGCCGCGACGCCGCGGTGCACGAGCTACGCACGCTGGCTTTTACGGTCGACAACAAAGTACAGCAAGCGGTGTTGCGTGCAGAACGCGACGAGCGCGGCGCCGCAGTGTCGGCCATCGTGCTCGCGCTAGTGGCGACCGTGGTTGGGCTCGTGGTGCTGGTGACGATGATCCGCACGCTGCGGCCGCTGCAGTTGCTGGTCGAAAACGTCCAAGCGATCGGGCGCGGCGAACGCCACGTCAAAGCGCTGTTGCCTGATGCGGGTGACGAGGTCGGCGTGCTGGCGCGCGAGCTCGATCATATGGCGCGCGCCCTGAACGATCGTGAAGATGTCTTGGCAGCGCGCACCAACGAGCTGTTGCGTCTGACCGGCTTCGCCGAAAACGTTATTCGCTCGGTGCGCGTCGGTATCGTCGTCGTAGATGCCGACGATCGCGTGCGCACGCTCAATCCGGCTGCGCGCTCGGTGTTTCACTTGCCGCTCGTCGACGTCGACGGCCGCGCCATGGTGGACTTGGTCGACCCGGTCTTAAAGGACGCGCTCGGGCCCGTGGTGCGAGCGCTAGCGGGCGTGCGGCGCACCGGCGAGCTGCGGTCGTTCCCGTTGGTGAAGCTGCGCGACTTGTTCGTCGACGTCACGCTGGTGCCGATGCGCGATCGCGCGGGCGCGTCCATGATGGACGTGCTGATCTTAGGTGAAGACGTCTCTGCACGTGAGGATACGCGCGAACGCTTGTTGCAATCCGAGCGCTTGGCCGCCATCGGCCGCTTGGCCGCACAGATCACGCACGAGATTAGAAATCCGTTGTCGTCGGTGGCGCTCA
>JAYTVG010000942.1:0-3335 GCA_043744135.1 Deltaproteobacteria bacterium
ATTCATCGACCTTGGGAGATGAACGATCGAATTCATCGACCTTGGGAGATGAACGATCGAATTCATCGACCTTGGGAAATGAGCGATTGAATTCATCGACCGCAGGTCCGGGCGCTACACGCGGAAGCTGTCGGCGATCGCTGCCAGCTGCGCGCGCGCTGGTTCAAACTGCTCTGCTGCGTGCGTGATGGTTAAGATCGCTACGGCAGTGCCGCTTGCCCGCCATGCTTGGATCTGCTGCACCCTCGGTCCGCCGTCTTTGCCTCGAAACGTGTGCTCGACGTCGACGCCGCCGGTTGAGGGCGCACGGCGTAGCTCGCGGTACTGGTCGACTTCAACCTTCAGTCCGGCCAGCTGCGCGGTGACGAAGCGCTCAAGGTCGCCTTCAAACGCGCTTGGAATCTCGTCGTGCACAAGTGTCACGCTCGCCTGCGCACCCTGCGCGGGCGGGCCGACGTAGGTGATGATGCTGACGTCGGTCCACGCTGTTGGCACCTCAAGGTAGGCGCCGTGGGCGCGGATCTGGATGGCGTCGGCCATCACCGACTCCGCTGATTAGCGAGGTTGGCCCTGCCGAGAGCGAACACGAAAGGTAAGCTCATCGCGGCGGCGAACCAAAGCACAATCAACGACTCGGGCAGTTCGTCGCTGTTGGCGACGGCGCGTTTTTCGTCTGCGAGAACTTTGATGAGGCCTTCCGCGTCTGCCAAGCTCGACGCACCTCCCTTCATGTCGCCGGCGTGCATTTTGTCGACGGCCGCTTGCGCGAAATGTTGCGTGGAAGAGCGCAGATCGCGCGCGTGCTGGGCGTGTGGCCCGTGCGCCACGAAATCCAAAAGCGGCGCCCTCATCTCAACGATCTGCTCCGCGCGTTTTAGTGGCTCCGTCTGTACGGGCGCTGCGTTTCTGTCCGAAAAGCTCATCGCCGTGAGCGCAACGCCGAGACAGGCCACGCCCAGGCTCTTTCTGCCAGCGGTCATCGCAAGGCCCATGATGTGATTGAGGCGCTTGGTCAGCACCTTTGCCTTCGCGCCGGGAACAGCACGCGTGCTGCGTAGCGCCACTGCGTCGCTGGCTTTGCGCACAGCGGTGAAGGGAGAACTCGCCACCAGCGGCGCGTCGTTGTGGGCGCTTGGGCGTCCTTCACGGTCCCAGTTATCAAGGTGGACCCGAAGTGCCTCAGGGGCGGTGCCGAGTTTGGCTGCGGCAATGGCGAGTTCGGGTGCGGTAAGGGTTCCGCGTCCGCGCTGGAGTTGCGTGAATGCTGCGAACGCTTCCGACTGCTTGACTAATTTCACGGCACACCTCGTAGCTTTGACTCTTTGCGAGCCCCTATGACGATAGCAGGCTGGGCCTGATTTCGGCGAGCGGCATTGTCGTTGGCGTTTGCGTCGAACCTGCTAGCACCCCCGGTGGAGGGACTTCATCATGGCAGCCACCGACAAAATTCGTGCCCCTTGGGTTAGCGCGCGCACCGGCAACGTCAACACACAGATGCACTACGCGCGCCACGACATCGTCACGCCGGAGATGGCGTATGTCGCTGCGCGCGAGGGGTTGGAGCCTGAGCTGGTGCGCTCAGAGGTGGCGCGCGGCCGCATGATCATCCCCGCCAACATCAACCACCCCGAGCTTGAGCCGATGGCCATCGGCATCGCCTCGGTGTGCAAGGTCAACGCGAATATCGGCAACAGCGCGGTGACGTCGGGGATCGATGAAGAAGTCGCCAAGCTGCACTTGAGTGTGAAGTATGGCGCCGACACCGTCATGGACCTCAGCACCGGCACCCGCATCCACGAGATCCGCGAAGCGATCTTGCGCGCCTCCACCGTGCCCATCGGCACCGTGCCCATCTATCAAGCGATCGAAAACGTCCGCGAGCCGCTCGACTTGAGCTGGCAGGACTTTTTGGACGTGATCGAGCAGCAAGCAAAGCAGGGCGTCGACTACATGACGCTGCATGCCGGCGTGTTGTGGGAGTTGGTGCCGCTCACCAAAAACCGCATCACTGGCATCGTGTCGCGCGGAGGATCGTTGATGGCGCAGTGGATGATGTACCACGGCAAGCAAAACCCGCTGTACACCCACTTCGACGACGTGCTCGACATCTGCGCGAAATACGACGTCAGCCTCTCGCTCGGCGACGGACTGCGCCCCGGTTGTTTGGCGGACGCCACCGACGCCGCACAACTGGGCGAGCTCAAAGTGCTCGGTGAGCTCACCAAGCGCGCATGGGAGCGCGACGTGCAGGTGATGATCGAGGGCCCCGGCCACGTGCCGATGGACCAGATCGAACACAACGTGAAGCTGCAGATGGAGTGGTGTCACGAGGCGCCGTTTTATGTGCTCGGGCCTCTCGTCACAGACATTGCGCCTGGCTACGACCACATCACGTCGGCGATCGGCGCTGCGATGGCGGGTTGGTACGGCACCGCGATGCTGTGTTACGTCACGCCCAAAGAACACTTGGGGCTGCCCAACGCCGAAGACGTGCGCAACGGCATGGTGGCGTACAAAATCGCAGCACATGCCGCTGACGTCGCACGCGGACGCAAAGGGGCGCGCGACCGCGACGACGCGTTGTCCCGCGCGCGCTACGCGTTTGATTGGAACCAGCAGTTCGCGCTCAGCTTAGATCCCGAACGCGCCCGCGAGTACCACGACGAAACGCTCGACCACGAACACTTCAAGACCGCCAAGTTCTGCTCGATGTGCGGTCCGAAGTTCTGTTCGATGCGCATCTCTGACGACGTCAAAAAAATGATCGACGCCAATACCCCCACACCGATGAACATCCTGTCGACGCAAAAGGTCGAGGGCGACGGTTGCATCACGGCGGACGCCGGCATCGTGCAGTTGACGCCCAAAGCGCGCCCGGCCCCCGCCGCGCAGTAGGCATCGGCGGATGCAGCTGCAGCGCCTCATCGTGTTCACGGACGCAGACGCGGCGGCGAGCAGGGCGCGTGGCGTCGTCGACACCGTGGCGCGCGCGCTGGCCGATGCCGCGCCTGATGTGTTGCTCGTGGTGCGCGACAAACACGCATCGCTGGTGCAGCTGACCGCCCTGTGCCGCGCGCTGTTGCCCGTGGCGCATCGCGCCGGCGCGCGCATCAGCGTGCACACGCAAGCGCAGTTGGCGCGCGACCTCGACCTCGACGGCGTGCACCTCAGCAGCACCGCCGACGTCAGCGCGGCGCGCGCCGTGGTGGGCGCTGACAAGCTGGTGGGTGCTTCGCGCCACGCGGGCGATGCATGTGGTGGCCTCGATTACGCAACACTGTCCCCGATTTTCGCGCCGACATCGAAACCGTACGATGCGCGCAGCACCATCGGTC
>JAYTVG010000943.1:0-3333 GCA_043744135.1 Deltaproteobacteria bacterium
GACGGCAGCCTCGGCGCACGCAACGGCATCAAGGCCGTGTCGGTGGAAAAAAAGATGGGCATCAAAGGCTCCGCGACGTGCGTGATGGAACTTGGTGGCGAGGTGCCGTGCCGCGGGCTGCTCGTCGGCGACGTGCACGACGGCATTCGGCAGATGTTCAAAGTGATCGAAAACGCGCGCATGACCATCGGCGTCAAGTCGATGTCGACGTTGTCGACCGCGTATTTAAACGCGCTGCAGTACGCCAAGGAGCGGGTGCAGGGCGGCAACATGCTCAAGATGATGGACAAGGCATCGCCTCGCGTCCGCATCATCGAGCACCCCGACGTTCGGCGCATGCTGATGGAGCAAAAGGCGTTCGCCGAGGGCATGCGTGCGATGGTGATGCACTGCGCGCATCTGCAAGATCAAATCGAAATCAAAGGCGGCCACCACACTGCGCAGACGCGCGAGCTCGACAAGCTCAACGACCTGATGCTGCCGCTCATCAAGGGCTACAACTCGGAGCGCGCTTACGTGCTGCTTGGCCAAGCGCTGCAGGTGTTTGGCGGCGCCGGCTACACGCAAGACTTCCCGATGGAGCAGTACATCCGCGATCAAAAGATCGACTCGCTGTACGAGGGCACCACGCACATTCAGGCGCTCGACTTGGTGTTTCGAAAGATCGCGCGCGACAACGGCGAGACCTTGATGGGGCTCGCGGGGCAGATTCAAAGCTTCGTGCAAGGAAACGACGGCGGTGAGTCGCTCAAGTTTGAACGCGAGGCGCTCGGTACCGCGCTGGCCCAGCTGCAGGAGATCTTTGGCATCATGCTGCCGCGCATGGGCGAGTCGCTGTACCACGTGGGCTTGCACGCCAACCGCGTGTTGTTCTCGCTCACCGAGGTGGTGATGGCTTGGCTGTTGTTGAAGCACGCCGCCATCGCGTTGAAAAAAACCGCAGAAGCATCACCGACCGATCGCGATTTTTACGAGGGCAAGATCGCCAGCGCACGATTTTTTTGCAGAGAAGTGTTGCCCAACGTCGCCATGCACAAAGCGGTCATCGCAAGCGGCGATCTCTCACTCATGGACTTGCGCGAAGAAGCGTTCGGTTAGCGCATCCGACGCGCGGCTGTTGGCGTAGTGTGTGCCGATGCGGATCGTCATCATCGGTGCGGGCTTTGGCGGCATGGGTGCTGCCATTCGCTTGTTGCGCGCCGGCTTTGACGACGTCACGCTGTTAGAACGCGGCCCCGATGTCGGTGGCGTGTGGCGCGACAACACCTACCCCGGCTGTGCGTGCGACGTGCAATCACAGTTGTACGGCTTGTCGTTCGCACAAAATCCGTCTTGGACGCGCGCGTACGCACGCCAACCTGAAATCCTGGCCTACCTCAGCGACCTCGCCGACAGCGCGGGCTTGCGGGCGCGGGTGCGCTTCGACCACAACGTCACCGCCGCGTCGTGGCTCGAGGGACGGTGGCGCATCACCACCAGCCACGGCGACCTCGACGCGGACGTGTTGATCGCCGCGCAAGGTGCGCTCGCCGATGCGGCCATGCCGCCGATCGTCGGGCTGTCGACGTTCGCGGGGCACGTCATGCACACGTCGCGCTGGAGTGACGCGGTCGCGCTCGACGGGCGTCGCGTGGCGGTGGTCGGCACCGGCGCGTCGGCGATTCAACTCATCCCGCAGATTCAGCCGCGCGTCGGTCATCTCACGGTGTTTCAGCGCACTGCGGCGTGGGTGTTGCCGCGAAACGATCGGCCGGTGGCGACGACGATGCGCGCCATGTATCGACGCTTCCCCGTCACCCAGCGCCTCGCACGCGCGCTCATCGCAGCCCAGCGCGCGCTGTTGTTGGTGTTTTTTGTCTCGCTGCGTGCGCAACCGTTGCTGCGCCGCATCGCGCTGCAGCATCTGAAGCGCTCAGTGCCAGATGCGTCCTTGCGCGCGAAGCTCACACCGCCGTACGCGGTCGGCTGCAAGCGCATCTTGGCATCGGACGATTT
The DNA here is from genome assembly GCA_043744135.1 of Deltaproteobacteria bacterium. Lineage (GTDB taxonomy): Bacteria > Myxococcota > UBA727 > UBA727 > VGSZ01 > JAYTVG01. The sequence goes on from JAYTVG010000943.1 coordinate 1,996, forward strand.
TTTGCCCGCCATGGGAAAGCAAAACGTCACGCTCGTCACCGACGCCGTCGTGCGCGTGACCGAGCGCGGGGTTGTCGACGCCACCGGCACGCTGCACGAACTCGATGTCATCATCTGCGGCACCGGCTTTGCGGTCACAGACCAACCACTGGCGCGCGTGTTGCGCGGCAGCGACGGCAGGTCGCTCGCTCAAACGTGGGCCAACGCCATGCATGCGCACGTGGGCACTACGGTGCACGGCTTCCCGAATTTGTTCTTGGTGCTTGGGCCCAACACCGGCTTAGGGCATTCGTCGGTGGTGGCGATGATGGAGGTGCAGTTCGATCACATCGTGCAAGCGCTTGAGCATATGCGCGCCCACAACATTGCGTCGTTACAACCGCGGTTGGCCGCGCAACACGCCTTTGCGAGCGAGGTCGACCGCAAGATGCGGGGCACCGTGTGGACCGCCGGCGGTTGCGCGTCGTGGTACCTCGACGCCACCGGGCGCAACTCCACGCTGTGGCCGCGTTCGATCTCCGCGTTTCGTCGCCGGGCCGCGCGCTTTGTCGTCGACGACTATGAGTGAACGAGCGCGAACAATCGGAGACGCATGACGTCGTTGCGCGATACTATTGAGCGGGCCGCCGCGCGTGCGCTGTTTGCCCTGCCTACGGGGCTGCACGCGCTGCTCAACGGCAAGCCCACCGTCATCGACGGTTTGACGCTCGCACCGGAATTGCAGCTCATGGTGCGGTTGCGGGCGCTGCTCGGCAGTGAGCGCATCGCGGACGGCCCGTACCTGCGCGTGCGCAGGCGTTTCGCTCGCGATGCGTGCTTGCACCAACCGCACGTTGACGTCGGCGCGGTGGCGCAGCTGCAGATGCCGGGATCTGCGGGACCCATCGCAATGCGGCACTACACGCCGCAACATGTCGCCGGCCCCACAGCGCTGTTGGTGTTTTTTCACGGTGGCGGTTTTGTCGTCGGGGATCTCGACACCCACGACGCGGTCTGTCGCCTCATCTGCTCACGCGCCAACATCAGCGTGCTCGCCATCGACTACCGCTTAGCACCACAAGCACCGTTTCCCGCTGCCGTCGACGACGCGTGCGCAGCGTACCAATGGGCGCGCGACAACGCCGCACTGCTGCACGCGGACCTCACGCGCTTCGCCGTCGGTGGCGACAGCGCAGGCGGCCATCTTGCCGCCGTCGTGTGCCAGCAGCGCGCGCGCCAAGGCGAAGTGCAACCGGCAGCTCAGCTGCTCTTGTATCCCGCGACCTGTCGACGTGTGGCGCGCCCATCGCTGTCGTTGTTTGCCGACGGCTTCATGCTCACCCGATCAGACATCGAGAG
>JAYTVG010000944.1:0-11495 GCA_043744135.1 Deltaproteobacteria bacterium
GCTGCCTGCGTCGACCAAGCGCGTGGCGTTTTTTGAGCACCAAAAGAAGGTGATCGAGCACAAGCGCCGCATCTTGCGCGCCGACAGCGAAAAAAAGGCCAAAGTCATGTCGGGCGTGCAGGTCACGCTGTTCGCCAAGGTCGGCGACCAGGGCAAGATCTTTGGTGCGATCACCGGCCGCGACATCTCGCGCGCGCTCAAAGACATCGGCCACACGATCCACCACAAAGACATCAAGCTCGCCGATCCGATCAAAACCCTCGGAGTGCACGCGGTCGACGTTCGTTTGGAAGCTGACGTCAGCTCGCAAATCAAAGTGGTGGTGGCAGCGGAAGTCGTCACGGACGCGGCCGAAGCAGCCGTCGTCGAGGCTGACGCGCCCGTCGCTGAAGCACCTGCCGCGACCGAGTAGCGCACGGTCCAGTGCGCACCAGCCACCCGAAAAAGCGCCGGCTCGTCCGGCGCTTTTTTTTGAGTCGGCACGCGAAACGACGGCGCTGCGGCCCACCTTGCGCGATGTCGAGCAAGGATCGTTAAGCAATGACGCGCCCACCACGGCGGCCGACGAGGGGCTCTAGATGCGGCCGGTCCTGCCGGTCGCTACGGAGTCCAGGATTTGCCGCGTACGAAGAAGCGCACCTTGCCGGTATCGAATTTCTCCCGACGTTTTTGCGCGAGATACTGATTGAAATCTTCCGGGCGGTTGTCGCCGTTGGTCTCAAGTGTGAAGTCTGCGATGTCGACGCTCAAGCTGCCGCTTTTGGGAAGCTTCACCTCTGCCCACCCTAGCGAGCGCACGCCAAGGCGCAGGGTTTCGCCCGGTCGCGCTTTGACGCCGTAGTTGGCGCCGAAGATGATGTGCTGCTCCGCGGACGCATGGGCCTCAGGCAGCGCCATCGACTCAAAACCGATGCCGTCGTTTTTGTCCGCGTCGGCAAACACTATGGTGGCGTTAAAGGGTTGTCGGCCGGTGTTTTCGGCTGCGACGATCCACGACGCAGGCCCCCCTTTGCCGGCGACCGCCGTCACCGTGAACGTGCCCTTGACCTGCAGCGCTGGCGAATCCAACAATTCAACGAGCGCCGACATGCGGTCCACTTGACTGTCATCGAGCCAACAGGATCCTTCAGCGAGGGTCTTTTTGGCGTCGACGGTCAACGCATCGAGCGCCGCTTTAATTTGTGAACCGACCGCACGCCTGCGCGGCTCACGGTCCCGCGCCGTTGCGGTCACCGCAGCCGCTGCATAACGCAAGGCGTCGGTGTAATTTTCGAGTTCGGACACGGCCTCGACAAGCGATTCGACGCGGCTGCCGATATCGACAAGCGCATCGCTGTTTCGGCGCGCTGCCGCTTGAAAGCTTGCCAGCCCTCGGCCCGCGAGCTCCGCCCTCGCGGTTTGCTCGCCAAAAGCCGCGCGGACCTCCGCCAAGATCGCGTCGAGCTCAAGCTCCAGGCCGTTGGCAGCATCCGTGATCACTTGGCCGATTGCGCCACCGTGAAGCCTGCCTGACACCTCGCTGTGGACCTGAGCAACGCGCGTTTGTTGCTCGACGACGCCTTCACGAACGCTGTTGACGGCCGCGCGCATGGTGTCGTGAATCTCCGTGCGCGCAGCGGCGCGTTTGAGCGAGGTCTCAAACACCCGCAACGCGCTCAGCGGCAGTTTGGTCGAGGTGGCCTTACCGTTACCCTCGACGACCTCGCGGACTTCCGCGCGCAGCGTGACGTCGCCGCTTTTAAAGGTGCCGACGCCGGGCTTAAGCGTGATGGTTTTTGACGCGTCGTCGGCCGCGACCGACAGCGCCACGTTGCCTCTCGTTGTCGCCGTCGCCGACAAAAAGGTGTTCGCGTCATCAGGGCGTTTGATCACACCCGCGCTGCCTGCGTCGACGATGCCGTGCATGACGATGTCAGCCAGCGTCTTTTTCTCGCCGGCGTGTTTCGCGTAGACAACCACGTGGAGCTTCGGTTTGACTGATGGCATGCGCGGCGTCCCTCAATGTGCAGCCAGTCATAGCGCGCCACGGCGGCTTTGGCGCCCGCTTCGGGAAATCGGTGATTCGGTGCAAAACCGCTACGCACTTCGACTTGACAGCACTAGCCTGCGCGCCGTGACATCTTGGTTTACGTCCTGGAGAGTGCTCCCCTACAAACCGCTTGAGCGGGTCACAGAAAACCTGTGGGTCGTCAAAGCAAAGCTGGGCAGCATTGAGCGCACCATGAGCGTCGTGCGCATGCAAAACGGCGACCTCGTGATTCACAACGCGATCGCGCTCAATGACGCTGACATGGTCGCGATCGAGGCGTGGGGAAAGCCCGCCGTGTTGGTCGTGCCCAACGGCTTTCATCGCCAAGACGCGTGGATCTACAAACAGCGCTACCCGAAGCTGACGGTGATAGCCCCGGCGGGCCAGCGCAAAAAAGTTGAGAAGTGCATCGCTGTCGACGGCAGCTACGCAGACGCACCGCGCGACGATACGGTCGAGATATTCCACATCGAAGGAGCCAAAGACAACGAAGGCATGATCAAGGTCCACAGCGAGGGCGGCACGGCGCTCATTGCCAACGACATGATCACAAACGCGTCGGTGCTCAAGTTCCCGATGAACCTCATGATCGGACGCACGGGTCCCGAAGTGCCGCGCTTTATGCGGCTGTTTTTCATCAAAGATGCGCGCGCCTGCCGAAGCCATCTGCAAGCGCTCGCGCAGCTGCCCCGCCTCGACCGCTTGGTGATGATGCACGGGGCCAACTTTGGCGCCGACGCACCCGCGCAACTGCAAAGGGCCATCGAGCTGATGTAACGGTGTGTTTGAAGTGTCACGTGGTTGTTGAACGCGACCGAAAACCCCGCTAACGACCGTTTGACTAATGCCGGCGATCGCAACACAAGCGAGCGCCGCCCCGCCTTCTCGCCTCATCGGGAGGAAGCGTGGAACTTCTCGTTACCGACACGTCAGTCCGCTCACGGGACGAACGCTCAGGAGAGCCCGAATGTCTATCGAAGCCCGCGTCCGCTCCATTATCGCTGATCAACTCGGCATCACCGAGGAAGAGATCAAACCCGAAAGCAAGTTCATCGAGGATTTGGGCGCAGACTCGCTCGACATCGTTGAGCTCATCATGGCCATGGAAGAAGAGTTCCAAACCGAGATCCCCGACGAAGAGGCAGAGAAGATCCGAACGGTTGGCGACGTGATGGAATACGTCAAAAGCCATAGTTGAAGCTTCGGTTGTGGCGTTGTCCGGCGCACTTCGCGGCGGTCCGCAGTAGCCGTGCCGGCAGCGGCCGTGCCGGCAGCGAAGGCCTCGACAAGCGTTCACCGTCGCACGGTGAACGGCGGTGCGCAGGGCTGATGGGTCTGGTGGGTTCAGGAGGCAGAGCATGTCGCGGCGAGTCGTAGTCACTGGCGTCGGGATGGTGACGCCCCTGGGCGTCACAACGGACGAGAGCTGGGCGGGGCTGACCAACGGCCGCAGCGGCGTCGTGTCGATCGAGGCGTGGAAGGCGCTCGACTACAATGGCGTCAAACTGCCCGTCACCATCGCCGGCCGCGTGCCCAATTTCGAGCCCGAAAAGTGGCTGCAACACAAAAAAGACAGCAAGCGCATGGATCGCTTCATGCAAATTGCTGTGGCGGCCGCGCACCAAGCGTGGACCAACGCGGGTATGCCTGAGCGCCTCGACGACGAGCAAGGCAATCGCGCCGGCTGTATCGTTGGCGTAGGACTTGGCGGTCTTGGCGGCATCATCAACGCGTATGAGTCGCTCAAGGAAAAAGGTCCCAACCGCGTCAGCGCGTTTTTCATTCCGATGATCGTGGCGAACCTCGCGCCGGGTAACATTTCGATCCGCTACAATTTGCGCGGCGCGAACTGGGCACCTGCGTCGGCGTGCACCTCGGGTGCGCACGGTGTCGGTGAAGCCTTCGTGCACATCAAAGACGGTCGCGCCGACGTCATGCTGTGCGGTGGTGCTGAAAGCACGCTTGAGCCGACCGCGATCGCGGGTTTCGCGTCGATGCATGCACTGTGCGAAAACCACAACGACGATCCCGCAGGCGCCAGCCGACCGTTTGAAAAGAATCGCAGCGGTTTTGTCATGGGTGAGGGCGCGGGCTTTTTGGTGTTAGAGGAATACGAGCGCGCCAAAAAGCGCGGTGCGAACATTCTCGCTGAAGTCGTCGGCTATGGCTCCACCGCGGACGCGCACCACATCACCGCACCGTCAGAGGGTGGCGAGGGTGCGCAGCGCGCCTTCAAAGAAGCGCTCGCTTGCGCCCAGCTCAACCCGCAAGACGTTGGCTACATCAACGCGCACGGCACCTCGACGTACTTCAACGACAAAAGCGAATCCGAAGCGATCAACGCCGTCTTTGGTGACCACGCAAAAAAACTGATGGTGTCGTCGACGAAGTCGATGATGGGGCATTTGCTCGGCGGTGCCGGTGGCGTCGAGGCTGTGATCTCGGTGTTGGCGATCGCGCGCGGCGTGTTGCCTCCGACCATCAACTACGATGAGCCAGATCCCGCCTGCAACCTCGACTACATCCCAAACACCGCCCGCGAGGTCCGCGTCGACGTGGTGCAGTCCAACTCGTTTGGGTTTGGTGGCACCAATGGCGTGCTCATGTTCAAACGCCTCGGCTAGCGAACTGTGGACGCCGCTAGCGAACTGTGGACGCCGCTGGCGGCGTTGCTTCGCTGCGGTGCTCGTGTCGTGCACAGGAGTGCACTCACTGCGCTCCTCGCTCGCGCCTTGCCAGCGACGCCCACAGCTCGCTAGCCCCGCTGTTGAACGCTGGGCGCCGCTGGCGGCGTTGCTTCGCTGCGGTGCTCGTGTCGTGCACAGGAGTGCACTCACGGCGCTCCTCGCTCGCGCCTTGCCAGCGACGCCCACAGCTCGCTAGCCCCTCTAGCGAACTGTGGACGCCGCTGGCGGCGTGGTGCTCGTTCGTGCACAGGAGTGCGCTCGCGACGCCACAGCTCGCTCGCCCTGCGCTGGGTGTTGCGGTCGCGTGCGTGCGGTCGCTGCGTGCTAACCTCACGCGGTGCACGATGTTCGCATCCTGCTGACGGCGTTCGCGGAGGTGCCTAGCGCCACGGGGATTGGCGCACGCATGGCCCAGTGGCTCTCGGCGTTTGGTGGTCCGCACGTCGATGGACTTTTTTTGCGGGGCGCGCGCAGCGTGCATATCGAGCGCGTGGCGGGGGCGCGGGTGATGCGCGTTGCGCAGGATCACTTGACAGCCTCGCAGCGGTTCCCCGCGTACGCGCGTGCGCTTGCCCGCCAGTGGCGCAGCGACGCGTACCAGGTGCTGTGGTGCGGCGACGCCCACAGCGCTGCCGTGGCTCGGACGCTGTCGGACGCGCCGTTTGTATGGGACCTCAGCGCGATGCCCGGGCCCGAGCATGACGCGACGCTGGCTGCTGCTGCCCATATCGTGGTGCCGTCCGTGTACGCCCGCGAACGGCTGTTGGGGCGCACCGACGCAGCTCACCCAAGCGCACCACACGTCGACGCTGCTCGCGACGCGTCGCACCTCAACGCCGCCGGCATCGACCACGTTCGGCAAAACGCAGCGCGGATCGATGCAGCGCGCGTGTCGGTTGCTGTGCGCGCCATTGACTGCGGCGAGTTTCACCCGCCCTCGATCGAGCTGGCGCGCGCGCAGGTGCGTATGCTTGTGCTGGCGCCGGCGCTCGACGCTGCGTTGGTGTTGCATACGGTCGCGTCGATGCAGCGTCGCGCGCCGCACGTGCAGGTGTCGGTGCACACGCCACCAGCCGTGGCCGATGCGTCGGCGTTCGCGGCCACCCTCGCTGGCGCCGACATCGTGGTCGCTATCACGGATGACGACGACGAGCGCCTGGCAGCGCCGTATCGCGCGCTGCAAGCCATGGCCACTGGCCGCTGCACGGTGTTGGTGGGCGCCGCGGGCTTGTGCAGCGATGGCCTCGTCGCCGACACCGATTTGGTGGTGGTGCCGGCCGACGCGACGCGGGTGTTGGCCACGCTGCTGATGTTGTGCGAGCGAACGTCCTTGCGCAGTGCCCTCGGGCGCAGCGCGGCCCGCACGGTGGCGGAACGCTTCGACGTCCGGTCTGCGACGCACACCGCCTTTGCGGTCCTCGAGCGTCTGGGCCTAGCACGACACGTTGCGGATCCTGCGTCGACCGCCACCGGCGATGCCGAGGGCGGGTCCACTTCTGCATTGCCGTTGGCTGAGTCATCGTCGCCCGCGTCGGAGCCGGCGCGGGTCGCGGACCTCGCACAGCTGACGCAGCTGACCGATACGCCATCGTTTCATGAACTTGCTGGCGCGTATGACGGCGACACGTTTTTGGATGGAGCGAGTGCCAAGGCGCGCGCGGGCCTCGACCACGGCAGTACCAAGGTCGACGCCGAGCGCGTGAAAGCGGCAATGTTGATCTCGTCTGATGCGCCGCATCCGCCTGTACCGTTGCCGTCCACGCCTGAAGCTGCCCAAACGCGCGATGGCGATGACGACGATCCGGCCGCACGAAAACGATCGCCTCCACCTCGGTCGTTGGGATTGGTCGCGGCGCCCGTCAGCGGTGACGACGCGTGGGCGGCCGACACCATCGCCGACGGACCACCGTTTGAAGGCACACAGCGCGCCGAAGCGCCGGTGCGCGCGTTGCCCCACGCGTTGTTGGTGGACAGCGTCGAGGTGAAGCTGCCGCAAAGTGACATGACGGACGAGGACGCAAGTTGACCGCGGCTGCAGCGTCGAGGTGTTAAACCGGCACGGCAAGACCACATCGCCATGGTTGTTGGCGCAGCGTTAGCGAGGCGGACCGAACTCAGGCTGCTCGTCGTCGTCGTCGCCCTCCCATGGCGCCGTCGCTTCGTGCAGCGGCGGCATGGTGGGTGCTGATGGTGCCGGCAACACGGGAGCGAGCGCTTGCGTTTCGCGCTTCACCAAGGCGGCGCGCGCGCTGTCGTCGAGTTTGAGCAGCGTCAGCGTCACGCGGGTCTCCTTGCCGTCGATGACATCGACGCCCTCGCCGTGTTCCTTGCCGCTTACGGGGTCGTAGACGCGCACGCGATGCGGTCCCGGTTTGACGCGCAGATCCACCACCGGCGTCAACAGCCCGGTCTCGTTGCCGTCGATGATGACGCGCCCCCAAGGATCGGAAGCGATCGACAGCAAGCCCCCCGGCGCCCCCTCGGCGGCGCGAAACACAAACGCCGAGCCGTCGCGCGCAACGTTGGCGAGGCGCTGCAGCGCGCCTTTCGCTTCGTCTTTGCGGGCGCTGTCGTGCGTGGCGTCGGCGGCGGCGTAGATGCCCGCCCACACCTCGGGGTTAAACGGATTTTCCCTCAGGACACGCTCATCGTGCAGCAGCACCCCGGCCCAGTCTTGGTTGCGCCACGCAACGCGCGCAAGCAGCACGTGGGTTTGCGGCTCGTCGGGAAACGCCGCCAGCGTCGCGTCTAAAATGTTCTTGGCGCGCTCAACGTTGCCGAGCTCCAAATACACGCCTGCCAATCGGTTGTTGAGCACTTCGGAGCGCACACCCAACAACGCGCGCGCCTTTTCGTATTCCACCGCGGCCGCCTGCGTGCGGCGCTTGGCGCGCAACAAGTTCGCCAAGCGCACGTAGCTGCGCGCCTGTTTGCCGCCAGCGCCGCCATGGGCCTCGCTCAACGCGGCCTCGTCGAGCACCTCCTCGTCATCGGCACCAGCGCTGCGGGCGTTTTTGACGAACACCAACGCTTTGGGCTGGGCACCCGGCACCAAGTGAAACGCACGCCGCTTGAGATAGCTCTTCCACGTGAGCTGCAAGCGCTCCAGGTCCATGCCGGTGGAGGCGAGCAACGCGTCGTCCATCGACTTGCCGGCGCCGAGCGTCTCGAGCAACACGGTGGTGGTGCGCCTGCCGTCCTTTTGCGGGAATTCGCGCTCGATCATCTCGACGACGGTGAACACCTCCGCGAACGCCAGCGCCGCGTCTTTTTGCGAGGGCAGCTTCGCCATCGACGGGTGCATCTGCTCAAACGTGATGAGGGTGTCTTTTTTGAGCGCGGTCGCGAGCAACGCTTCGCTGGCGGGCTCAAGCGCCAAGCCGGCGGCGCCCCGCCAACGCGTCTCATTGAATTTCGCGAGACCCTCATGCAGCCACACCGGGGTGTTGTTGTTGCTCTTCGACGACACGATCAAGTGCACCAGCTCGTGCGACAAGGTGTCGAGCCAACTGTAGCCCCGCGCGAGCGCCTTTGGGCTTGTCGCCATCAACCGGTTGTATTTGCAAAGCGCGATGGTGCCTGAGGTCTCGATCTCCTTCACGGTCAACGACGACACGCTCGCGAGACCCTTGGGGTCGTGCAAGATATCGACAGCGATCTTGTGGCCGGGCTTGAAGTCAAATGCCACCGACAGCGCGTCAAATGCCGCCTCGAGCGCGCGCAACGCCACCGGCAACAGCACTTCATCTTTGCCCGCAGGCACCCGCACCGTGAAGTGGGCGCTGTCCATCGCCACACTCCCGCGCGTCTGTGCCGCCGTGCGCTCGGCCAACTCCAACAACTGCGGATCGCCGCCCGTTTCTGCTGCGCGCTTCAGGTGTGCTACGGCGCCTTCAAAATCACCTTGGTAAAACTTGACGGCACCGACCACGCCCTGCACCGGGGGCACGTCGGGGAATTCGCTTTGCAGCGCGCTCGCGATCGCCGCCGCGTCGTCCAAGCGCCACTGCTCAAGCGCGCGCTCCGCAGCGTTGATGCGCGCTGCCACATCTTGCGACGACGCCGCGTGAGCGCCCGGTCCCACGCACAACAACATCAAAGCCGCGACCAAGCGCATCATTTGACGAGCTCCTCGTAGTAGCGCTTCACTTCTTCGCTAAACGATGGCGGCGCCCCTTCGCGCATGGCGTCGATGATGTCTTTGCGGTAGGCGTCGGGCACCTTAAAGGCGTTGGCGTCGGGGATCTTGACCTCGTCTTGGGCGTTTTTGCGGCCGTCGGCGCCGTCGCGCTGCGGCACGGATCCTGGGCTGCCACCGCCAGGCAATGGCATGGGCATGCCCCCTTGACCTTGCTGGCCTTGTTGTTGGCTTTGTTCCTCCAGCGCTTTTTGCAGGTCCGCGAGACGCTGCCCCGCTTGTCGTTGCGCGCTGCGGGCACCGCGCAGGTTCTTGCTCTTCATCTGCTGCGATGCGCGCTCCATCAGCGCGCGTGCCTCGTCGATCTGGCGCTTGTGTTCGGGACCAAACACCGGCGCTTCACCGTCGATCTCCTGCATCAGCTGACGCAACCGCTGCGCACCCTCTTGCAGCTGATCTTGTTGGTCGGCGCCGCGCGCGAGCTTTTGTTTGGCCGCCGCATCAAGAGCGCTCGACGGGTCCGGCATCAGTTCCAAAAGCTTGTCCTTAACGTCGTCAAGTGCTGCGTGTGCTTGCGCGAGGTCGCTCTTTGCAGCCGCGGTCTGGGGGTCGCGTGCACCAAAGCGCCCGCGCGAGCGATCGGCGACGCTCATCTCGGCCATCGCGGCGGCCTCGACAGCTTCGGCGGCGTTTTGCAGCGCGTCTTGCAAGTCTTCGGATTCGAGCGCGGCGTCGAGGTCATCGGCGCGCGCCTTGGCGGTCTCGGTGTCTTCTGCCTCGTGGCCAAACAGCGCGTCTTGGTCCACGCCTTTGAGGGCGGTCTGCGCGCGCTCCACTTTTTTCTTCAGCTCTTGCAGTGCGGCTTTGAGCTTTGCGCCTTGCTTTTGCGCAAACTCGCGCTGCGATTTGTCGAGCAGCTGCTCGGACTGCGCCAACACCTCGCGCTGGCCTTGTTGCAATGCCTTGAGGTCTTGGCTGAAACGATCGAGCTTTTCGCGCAGCTCCTTGTAATTGTCGCCGCCCATGTCTTCGCCAGTTTTTTGCAGTTCGTCGACGAGCTTTTGGGTGCCGTCGATCATCTCCTCGAGCGCCTTTTGTGCCTCGTCGAGTTTGCCCTCCTCGAGCAGCTGGTCGATGTCTTTGGCTTGCTGCATCATCTCGTCGCCCTTAAACGCTTCCTCGTTGAGGTACTCGTCGGGGATGTCTTTTTGAAGCTCCGCGAGTTTGGCCGCGAGCTGCTGCATTTGCTCGCGCATGCGCTTGATTTCGTCGAGGATTTGCTGGCGCGCTTTTTCGTCGCCGCTTGCTTTAAATTCCTTCATCAATTCGCGTAGATCTTTTTGAGCGTTGACGAGGTCAGCGGCGATTTGTTGCGCCTGCGATACGCGCTGTTGCGCCAACAAATCGTCGAGGTACACGGCGTCTTTCTCCATGCGCTCAACCAGCGTGATTTGGTCTTGCGCAGCACGGCGCCACACTGCCGCAGGTGCGACCCGGCCAGCGTCCACCGACGCGTGCGCGATGCGCATCGACGCACGTTTGGCGTCGTGCGCTTTCATCTCGCCGAGCTTCAAGTTGGCGAGCGCGCGGCGCATGCCGTCGGGCGCCAGTTCATCTTGCGCAAGCACCAACACCGCGTCCGTGAGCGCACTCAACGTCACGTCGTGGTGCAGTTGCGCGGTGGTGTGTTTGGCCAGCAGTGCGACCGCCGCCGTCAGGTCGTTTCCCTCGCCGCTGACGATGGGGGCGTCGAGTTCATCCGCCAAGCTGTCGGTCATCTTGTCGAGCAGTTCTTGCAGGCGCGCGATCAGCGTGTCGTGCTGTTCGGCCGCGGAAAACACCGTGATGACGCGCGTCTGCGATCGACCCGGTTTGGGTCCGCTGATGGTGTCGTTGTCGTACGCGAGGATGGTGACGCTCAGCTTGTCGCCGGGACGCGCGCCGGTGTCTTTGATAGCAACCGTACCGGTGCCGCGCGCCTCACGCAGCGCTGTTTTGACGCTCAGGAGATCTTGCATCCACGGCGTGCGCGCGTTGCCCTGGCGACGCACCTCGACGGCGAACCGGCTGACACCGAAGTCGTCGCTGGCGTGAAAGGCCAGCGCCAGCGCGGCGTCTTGCTTAAGCGTGGCGTCGGCGTCGGGGGCGTCGAAGCTCACGGTGGGGACGTTATCTGCGACGACGGTGATTTTGTGGGCGGCCGGATCAAGCGTGCTCGCCCCGCGCGTGTTTGTGATCTTGAAGCGGTAGCTGCCGTCGCTGTCAACGGTGAAACTGGCGCGCACCGCCGTACCGGCCGAGACCACGGCAGCGAGCTCTTTGTCACCCACCACGACAGCGGCCGCGGCTAGGCCCCGATCGGCACGGCCGCTCACAGTGACCTCGGTGCCGCGCGCCGCGCTGATGTCGCCGCTTGAGCCCGCAAACACCTCGTCGGCGAGCGCCATATACGCGGGATAGCGCAGCGTCACGGTCAGATCGCTCACGAGTGGCACAGCACTCGCAGCCGCGACCTCGACGGCCCGCTTGGCTGCCTGCGGCGACCACAGCAACAGCGCCCGCGCGTGCAAGCTTTGCGGCGCCACCACCCACCACGCGCCGAGTGCGCCCACCGTGCACGCCAGCGCGATGAGCGTCGGCA
>JAYTVG010000945.1:0-3329 GCA_043744135.1 Deltaproteobacteria bacterium
CGACACTGGTGTTGGCATCCCGCCCGACAAACTCGACAAAGTGTTTGAGCGCTTCTATCAAGTCGACAACACCAGCACGCGCGAGTACGGCGGCACCGGCTTAGGCTTGTCGATCGTGCGCAACTTCGTCGAAGCCCACAAAGGCGAGATGCGGGTGATGTCCGAACTCGGCACTGGCAGCACTTTTTCGATGCTGCTGCCGACGTCGAGCTAGTAACGCTGCGCTAAGGTCGACGACGATGCGTGCATACGGCTTGATACGGTTCGTGGTCGGTGGCGCCGTCGACGTGTTTTATCGTCGCGCGCACCTCGGCGGCGAGGTGCCACTGCACGGCGCAGTATTGTTGGTCGCCAACCACCCAAACGGTTTGGTGGATCCTGCGGTGATCGCGAACTTGGCGCCACGACCGTTGCGCATGCTCGCCAAAGCGCCGCTGTTTAAAATGCCGGTGCTGTCGTGGCTGGTGAAAGGTGCGGGCGCGCTGCCGGTGTTTCGCGCGAAAGACGGCGCCGACACCAAGCACAACGCGGACACATTTAAGGCCGTCGCGGCTGCGCTCGTCGACGGTGCGTGCGTACTGATCTTCCCCGAAGGCATCTCGCACGACCTGCCGCAGTTACAGCCGCTGAAGACCGGCGCCGCGCGCATGGCGCTGCAAGCGCACGCCGAAGGGGCACGCGAGTTGGTGGTGGTGCCGATCGGGCTCACGTACCGGGACAAGGAGCGCTTCCGCAGCGACGTCGCGACCCTGGTGGGCGCAGCCGTCCACGTCAGCAGCTTTGCTGGCAGTTCAGACGAACACACGAACACCCGCGCGCTCACCGACGTCATCGATGCCGCGCTGCGCGAGGTGACCATGAACCTCGACGCGTGGGAGGACCTGCCGCTGCTGGATGCGGTGGACGCGATTTGGCGCATCGACGATGACCAACGAGCGGCGCGCTTGAAGCTGCTTAGCGACGGCATCGCACTGCTGCGGGTGCACGATCCTCAACGCGTCGCGCACGCGCGCCAACACGTTGCGCAGTGGGTGGCGCGACTCGCAGAGCTGGGCCTGCGACCGCGCGATATGCGCCCCGAGCACGCGCGCGTTCGCACGTCGCTGTTGGCGGCAGCCGGCTTCATCGCCCAACGGTTGTTTTGGTTGATCGTTGGCTTGCCGGCGGCGGTGTGCGGGGCGCTGTGGTTCTTCGTGCCATTTTGGGCGGTGCACATCGCCGCCGTGCTCGCGCGTCCATCGCGAGACGTCGCCGCCACCGTGAAGGTGATGGCGTCGGTGTTGTTCTTTCCGCTGTGGCACGCAGGCGCTTTGGCCGCGGTGGCGCTGCGCTTTGGCGCCTGGCCCGCTGTCGTGTGCGGGACGCTCATGCCACTTTGCGCGATGACGTCGCGGTGGTTTTTTCGCGGCCGAGCGCGCGGCCTGCGCGATCTTACAGTGCTGGTCCGCCTCGCGTTTCAACGTCGCCTCAACCGCGCACTCGACGTCCAACGCGACGCGCTCGTGGCGGAGTTCGACGGCATCGCAGATACGGTGCAAAAGCTGCGCGGACGCATCGACGCAGACACGCCGATACGCACCCCGATGTCACCGTCATGACATCTTGAGCGCGGCACCGTCGACCGACGCGTAAACTCCAGGCGCTTCGTTAAGCGTGCGCAACAGGCGCGTCGGGTCGTCCACCAACTGTGTCCCTTTGACGACGCAACGGCCAGCCGCGAGCGTGACGTTCGCGCCCAAAAACACACCCTCGCCAAATGCACAACCGCACGGGAGTACACCCGCATCGCGCAAGCGCTCGCCGTCTTTCACGCGCACGGGGCCGGTCAGCGACAAATCGAGCGGGCGCGCAAACGACGTCGCGGCGCAGCGTTCTGCGAGCACACACGCCTGCACGCCGTTGATACACGCATCGGTGTCGCCGAAGGTCACGCACGCTTGCAGCGAACTGTTGAGCGACACGAAGGTACGCGGGCCCAGCGAGCACCCCGACACGTGCGCGCGCTGTTCGATGACGCTGCCGCTTCCCACGATACTGTTGAGCACGTACGCATACGCGCCGACGGTGACGTCGTCACCCACAACCGATCCCTCGATGGTCGCGGTGGGGTGCACGCTGACGTTTTTGCCGCGGTAGCTAAAGTGTTTGCGACGCGCGATCCAGCGCGCGGGTGCGGTCATCCGCGTCGCCAACAACAGCCGCACCAGCGACCGCAACGGCTGTGCCGACGCGCGTTCAAGCAACGCGACTTGCGGAGCGAGGTGACCGGCGCGCAACACGTGCAACCAGTGCCGGATACGCATCGCGATCGTCGACGTCAGCGGCCAGGCCATGTGCGTCGCGTCGCTCCGCAAGATGTACCGAGGCTGCGGCACCCGCAACAACACTTCTTTGAACCGCGGCGCACGCCACTGAGCGGGCGGCAGCGCAAACAACGCAGCTGTGTCAATCGACACGCCGGCGGGTACCATGACGACGTCGAACGCGGCGCGACCGGCGTCATCGATCGGCAAGTCTTGTAGCGGCAAAAACAATTCCATGAGGCGTGACGCCGGAAGGCACATGCGCACCGCTTGCGTGCTAGCGCGCGCCACACGCAAAAACGATCGCAGCGCACGCGTGGTCACCCACACGTCGTTCGCTAGCACCAGCGCTGGCCCAGTGACGACGGTCGCCAACGTCGCAGGTTTCGGCGATGTCAGACCGCACGCGAACAGCGTTTGTAAGCGCGCGGCTGCGAGCGTCTGGTCACCGATAAAACAAGCGTCCGCGGCGCGCTCAAAAGGATCGATGCGCGTACCGACGTCGACAACAAAGGTCTGCATCACGCTTTCGGCTTTTTCGAAAGTTCGGCTTGTGCTTTGGCGCGCGCGCGAATGGTTTGCGCGTAGCCCGCTTTAGTCTCCTGGCGTGCGCGGCCCAGCGCCAGCGCATGCGCAGGCACGTCGTGGGTGACGACCGACCCTGCCGCGACGTACGCGTGCTCGGCGATGTGCAGCGGTGCAACCAGCGTCGCATTGCTGCCAATGAACACGTTGTCACCGATGGCGGTGACGTACTTGCCAAAGCCGTCGTAGTTGCACGTGATGGTGCCGGCGCCGATGTTCGCACCGTCGCCGATCACCGAGTCTCCGAGATAAGCCAAGTGATTCGCTTTGGCGCCGCGACCGAGCTCCGTGTTCTTGAGCTCGACGAAGTTGCCGACATGCGCACCCGCCTCGAGGCGCGTGTCCGGCCTCAGTCGTGCGAAGGGGCCGACGATGCACCGCTCCGCGACGACGGCGTTCTCGAGCACGCTGTTCGGATGCACGACCGAGTCGGCGCCGATC
>JAYTVG010000946.1:0-1034 GCA_043744135.1 Deltaproteobacteria bacterium
AGGCCTCCAAGTCAGCGATGCGGCGGGCTATTGCGCGAGAAAAATGAAACCCGCGAGTGCGCAAGCGGCAAACACGGCTGAAATCACAGCGACAGTGAGCCCACTTGGCCCGGTCTCGTCGCCGTGATCGTGGTGGTGCGGGTGTTGATTCGCCATGGTTCGTTCAGACCACCACGACGACGCAGCGTCAATCCCGTCTGACGCACAACGCCGCCGAGACGGGCACGACGCGCCGCGCCGGCCTCGTGCGCCTGGCTTGTTTCAGCGTTTGGGGCGCGCAGCCACGACGCACTTGGCGCCTTTGCGGTAGGCCTTGGGAATCGCCACAAAATCGCTTTCGACGACCGTCGTGCCCTTGGCGTTTTGGTACATGAAGTAGCGATCGCCTTCGGGCAGCCCGACGCAGCTCGGCGCCATTGGGTCCGCGAGCAAACGGTTCATCATCAAGTCCTTTTCCCGCGCGCGCGCGACCGCATCGAGGTCGGCGGCGGTTTTTTGCGCATGCAGCCACACCTGGTAACCCCCGTAAAGCGACGCCAGCACTGCGATCGCCAACAGCGCCTTCGACGCGCTACCGAACATCCCGGCCACACGACCCGGCTGTTGGTGTTGCGGGTAGTGTGACGTCCGCGCTGCGACGGTCTGCGCCGCGCCGGCGTGCGGCAACGGCCGGTCGAGCTCCAGCGGGGCGGCCGTGGTTGGCGGGCGCCGCAGCGCTACGGCGCCGGCCTGCGACGATGGTCCGCCGGTTGGCGCGGGCCCGCCGCCGTAAAACGACGACGGACCGGAGGCCATCGGCGCTGCAATCGGTGGCGACGGCAACGGTGCAGCACGACGCGGTGACGCAAACGACGGTGACGCAAACGACGGCGGTGACGCAAGTGACGGTGATGCAAGTGACGGTGGCCCCTCAGCACTACGGACCGCGCCGTCGCGCGAGCCCATCGTCACCGTGTTCCCGACTGCCTCCGTCAACTCGTGCACCGGTGACGACGCCGGACAACGCGCCGCGTGCGCCAACAGCGCGTCACGTC
>JAYTVG010000947.1:0-3326 GCA_043744135.1 Deltaproteobacteria bacterium
CACGAACAAGCCCGGCGGGTGGCCGACGCGCTTTTCGAAATCGCTCAGCACCTGCACAGGGCCATCAGCGGTGGGGGTCGCGGTCACGGACATGAAGAAGCCTCCGGTGAAGGAGGCTTTTGGGTCAGAACCTAACGAGGAGCAAGGGGGCTAGGGCTCACATTGGCGGTGACTATTTCACGAGGTACCCCAACGTTGTGGACGGACAGATTTGCGCGGTCGCAGCGCCGCAAATCCCTGAACATGCGCTAAAACAAGGTTGGATTGGTGAACAAGGAAAAGTGGTGCAGGTCCCGGTCGTACAGCTTGGCAGCGGCGCGGAATCGACGGTTGTGTTGTTGGAGCAGACCTGATTTCGCCGGTAGATCGGTGTCTTTGAAGCCGTCGCAATCTTTGCCGACGTGACTGCACCGTCGAGGAGTTCCGACGTCGCGACCGCGCCGGGACCGATATCCACCGCCGCGATCGTATCAAGCGTGATCATCGCAGACGTGATGGCGTTGGCGGTCACAGAAAAACTCGTACCCGCCAACGTCAAGCCACCGCTGGCTAATGCCGTGTACGTCGTGTCTTGGTCGCCGTCCGCCAGCCCCGCGGGGACGCCGGTGAGGTTCGCGAACGCCACCGGCTGCCCTCCCGACGTCGCCACGCTGTTGAGTTGGGACTGCAGTGTGTTGAGCTGATCTTGCAGCGCCGTGATGCTCGCTTGCAACGCGGCGGCTTGCGTCGTGAGGCTCGCTTGTAGCGCCGTGTCTTGCGCCGCGATGTCGTCAGCACTGACGCCACCCACCGTTGCTGCGTCTTGGGCCCGAAGCGCGTACGGAGCCGACAGCAGGCGTGCACGCGGCGTCAGCGTGGTGCCGTCGACGGTGAGCTGCACCCACAGCTCAGGCGCGTCGAGTACCGCGTCGTCGAGGGTGTTGGTCAAACCCACCTCAACCACCAACTCGCCCGCGTCGACGACCACTTGCGAGAGGTTTTCAACAAACAGCGCAGTGCCAGTGGTGCGGTCGTCAAACAGCTCGATGGCGATGGACACCGTGCCGTTTTTGGGGGCGCCGCCGTCGGTTAAAAAGCCCGCGTACGCAAGTGTGGTGGGCACCGCGCCCGCCCCCGTTGCACACAACAGCGACGCACACAGCCCCACCAGCACGACACCACCACACTTGCTCATGTCCACAGTCATCCCCCTCGTGTTGTTGCACAGCACTTCGTGCAGGCCCTAGCGGCGCGGTGCCAGTTGTAAGCTGCCGCCCCGCAGCGTCTTGTTAGGTTCGTTCACAGTGAAGCGCCCACGCAGCGATAGGGTACCACCCGAGAGCGTTTTTGCGCCAACGCGAATGTCGGCGCCGCGCAGGTGCAAGCCGGTTTCGCCTTCGCCCTCGCCCTCGCCCTCGCCTTCACCTTCACCTTCACCTTCACCCTCGCCCTCGCCTTCGCCTTCGCCTTCACCCTCGCCTTCACCGCTGGCGACGGAGACGCATTTGCCAGCGTCACCGTCGAGGATGCAGGTGGAGCCGTTGAGGCAGTCCGCGTTTGACTTGCAGGTGTCCGCGGCGGGGCAACCGGCGAGTGCCAACACGACGATCAGGGGGAAGGAGACGCGCATTGGAAATGACACTAGCACGCGATGGACACGCGCAGTCGGGCATGACGCGTTCATGGCGCCACCAGGACGCCGACGACGGCGGCCGCGCACGTGGCGACGAGGAGGTTTGCGTTGCAGCCGCCGGCGCAGGTTAGATGGCCGGACGGAATGAAGACGTTGCTGCACGCGTCAGCGGAACAGGTAAATGTGCCCGCGCGAAGTCCTTGCGTGGGGCAGCCTGCGGAAGCGAACACCTGCACGGCGCCGTTGAGTTTGGCGCGCGTCACCGCCCCATCGTGAAGCTTTGCCGTCGTCACGGAGGTGTCAACCAACTCGGACGTGTTGACCGCATTGGGGGCCAAGTGGTCCGCGGTGATGGCGTTGCTCGAGATGCCAATCGTGCCGCTGCCGAAGCTGACCGGCGTCGACACCACCACGCCGGTGACGTTGGCAAACGCGACCGCGGGACCACCGGCGGTGCTTAATGCCGTGACCCGATTGCCAACGGCCGTGTCGCTGGCCTCGACCGCTGCGACACGGCTGGTCAACGTCGTCACACGGTTGTCCACCGCAGTGACGCTGCTCGCAACAGTGGTGACGCGATTGTCGACGGTGGTCACGGTGCTGGTCAGCGCGGTGACGCGACCATCGACTGCGCTCACACTCGACGTCGTGGTGTCGACGTCAGCTTGCAGCGTTGCTTGCGCTTGCGCGATCTGTGCGCTGATGTCGGCGGCGCTTAGTCCCTCAAGCGTCTGGGCGTCGTTGGCCTGCAGCGCAAACGGCACCGCGCGCACGGGCGAGCGTGGCGACAGCACGCTGTCGTCCACGGTCACCTGCACAAACAGCGCGTCATGCGCCAACACGCTGTCGTCGAGGTCTTGGGTGGCGCCGACCTCGACCACCAGCTCCCCGCCCACTACCAAGACGTTGCTCAGCGCCTCGGTGAATACCGCGCTCCCTCCTGATGCGGCCGTGAACAACTCAATGACAACGTCGACGGCGCCCTCCTTAGCGACACCGCCGTCGGTGAGCTGCCCGGCGTACGTGAGTGTTGTGGGTGCAGCAAATGCAGAGGTGCAAAGGAAAACGGTCAGCGCAAAGACAGCAGTTGGTTTGTTCATACGGGCTCCCTCCTTCAGGTGAGCGCACACCCCATCGCAGCAACCGTGCCGCCCCCAGCGCGCCACCAGGTGCGTTTGAGGGTGGGTCGCGTTTCATTTGGAACGCGGCGGCACTGTCGCGACTGTTGATTCACGATTTCGTCGGTCGCGCGAGGCTGAGATCCCCGCTCCAACGATGCGTGACACTGGTACAGTGCGCGCCGTGGCCGATGGCTACGCAGAGGTCCCGCATGCACCACCACTTACGATCGTTCGCGTTACTCGCCGGTTTGGTGTCCGTGTCGAACTGCGGATGCGACAAGGAACTGTCGCGTTTGCCGGGCGACATCGCTGGCGTGGTGTGTTCCGTCGACACCGGTGCCGGCTTAGCCAACGTGCACGTCTCGGTGTTGGACGCGCGCAAAAAAACCTTCGACACGCTCACCGGTGACGACGGCACGTACCGCTTCACGCGCGTGGCTGCGGGTGACGCCATCGTGACGATTCAGTCGCCTGATGGTGATCGCACCGTCGACGTCAGCGTGGTCTCCGACGACGAGGTCACGCTCAGCGATGACGGATGCCATGGGCCCGTCGATCCACCGGTGCCCGCAGGCAGCATCACCGGCTGCATT
>JAYTVG010000948.1:0-11456 GCA_043744135.1 Deltaproteobacteria bacterium
GCAAACACCTGCACCATGGCGGTGCCAACGTCGAGGTCCATGCTCAAGCCCATGCTGCTGCCGCCGCGTAGTGTGACTTGTTTTTGCGACGTCACCTCCCCTTGCGCAGCCTTCAGCGTCACGGACACCGTGTAGCGCGCGGGCAACATCGAAAAGCTCACCTTGCCGTCGTCACCCGTGGACTTTTTCGCGAGGATGGCGTCAGCCGTCCCCTCCGGGAGTCTGAGCGTGACCTCCAGCGCTTTGGGCTTTTTGCCGACGGTGGTCGTGACGTCGAGGTGTGCCGCTTTGAGGTCGAACACCACCGTGGCGTTGCCCGACACCCGCACGGTTTTGCGTTCAAACAACACGCCACCGTCGTCGAGCGTTTGGTCGGTGCGCTTGGCCGCGATGTCGATGCTGCCGGGCTTGAGCTTGAGCTTCTCGCCGCGCGCGATGGTGTTGAACGGTTGCGCCGCACCCGCTTGGTACAACTCGACGTCGATCTTGGCGTCAGCCGGTGGCGGACGGCCGTCCACCAACACCAACACATCGACCGCGCTGGTACTGTGGTTGACGCTGCGCGCGATGGCCTTTTGCGGCGTGATGCTGATGTTTTTGGTGACGATCTCGGCGAAGTCGTGCGCGTCTTGCAGCTGGGTCACAAGCTCATAGGTACCGGGAGGCACCGAGGCCTTTTCGCCGGCGCGCAACTCCACCAAATGCGTGGCGTCGCCGGGCACCCGCAACCAACCCACGCCGTCGGTCTTTTTGCCGTTGTTGGTGAGCGATAGCGTCAGCTCGCCATCGGTGGTGTCGACGACGACCTCGTCTTTTTTCATCGGCAGCACTGTGTGCGTGGCGTTGCCGAGCACCGGGCGAGCCGCTTTGGCGTCGTTGACCTTCGCCAAGATGCGCACCTTGCCGGCAGCCACAGGAACCACCGCGCGCTCTTTGGTTTTGGCCAGCTCGTGGCCAGCCTCGTCGGTGATGGTCACCTCAGCCGGCACGGGGGTGTCGAAGCGCTTGACGTTGACGATGAGGAAGCCGGGTTCCAGCACGATGGATTTTTTGTCGTCGCGCGTGGTCATCTTTTGCGTGAAGACTTTTTTCACCACGCCTTCGGTGGTGGGGCAGGCCACGGTGACGTCGTAGTCGCCCGGCACGAGCGGGATCTCTTGGTCCGGTTTCGCCGACGGCACCGCAGCCGCGTCGGCACTTTTTGGCACCACATCGACGGTGCAGTCACCCGTCCACGTGACGTTGCCCTTTTTTTGCACCGTGACGACGAGGTTTCCATCTGAAGACGCAGCAAGCGAGACCAGGAGTACGAGCAACATCGGCGCACGCTTTGCCAAATCGAGCACGCTTGCAACCGGCGCGAGCGCCCCGACCCCATCGACCGCTACGCGAGCAGCGTGCCGCCGGTCTTCGCTTTTACGGCGTCAAACGTGACCCCGGGTGCCAGCTCTAAGACGCGAAATCCACGCGCGTCTTTGTCGACGTGAAACACGCCCAAGTCGGTGACGACAGCGCTCACGCACCCTAGGCCCGTCAGCGGCAGCGTGCACGCCGCCAGCAACTTCGGCGCACCGGTCTTGTCGGTGTGCGTCATCAAGCACACCACACGACGCGCACCGCTGACGAGGTCCATGGCGCCGCCCATTCCGGTGACTTTCTCGCCCGGCACTTGCCAGTTGGCGAGGTCGCCGTTGCTCGCAACCTCCATGGCGCCGAGCATCGCGATGTGCACGTGCCCACCACGAATCATCGCGAAGCTCGCTGCAGAATCAAACGTGCTGCCGCCGGTGACGACGGTGACGGTCTGTTTACCCGCGTTGATGACCTGCGGATCTTCTTCGCCCTCAAACGGAAACGGTCCCATCCCGAGCAGGCCATTTTCCGAATGCAGCATGACGTCTTTGCCGGCGAGGTGGTTTGCGACCAGCGTCGGGATGCCAATGCCAAGATTGACGATGTCACCGTCTGAAACAAACGCGGCTGCTTTTTGGGCGATGAGGTCGCGGTCCCACGGCATGCGCGATGTGTAGCACGATCGCGCGCACCAAACGCAGCGCTCCCGGGTCTTCGCGCCCGCGTAACACAGCGCATGGTTTATGGCGGCTGCGTACCGGCGCGGCGGGATCGCGTGCAAAAACGGGCGACTCGTGCAGATAGGCAACAACAAGAATGAACGACCGGGGTTGCTGCCTTTGGGCGGTTGATCGATCCCTCGTCGAAACGAGGTTGTGCGGGTTGGCGCGTCGCCCCCTGCGCACCACTGATTCAAAACGGAGCACGCGATGGCAGCTGGTGTGAACAAGGTGATTTTGGTGGGCAACCTCGGCAAAGACCCGGAGGTGCGCTACGCGGCGTCGGGCAACGCCGTGTGCACGTTGCGGATCGCTGTGACGGAGCGCCGCAAAGACGGCGACGGCTGGAAAGATCACACCGAGTGGGTTGACGTCGTCACGTTTGGCAAGACCGCCGAAAACGTCGGACAGTATTTGCAAAAGGGCCGCCAGGTCTACGTCGAGGGCCGCTTACAGACGCGCAACTTCAAAGACAAAGAAGGCGTGGAAAAGTGGCGCACCGAAGTGGCCGCCAACACCGTGTTGTTCTTAGGCAGCGGCGGCGGCGATCGTCCGGCCGGCGCAGGCGCGCCCCCGCGGCGCAATGAAGGCGCGCAAGGTGGTGGTGCTGGTGCTGGTGCTGGCGGTGGTGGTGCTGGCGGTGGCGCCGGCGCGATGGACGAGGGCCCGCCGCCAGATAACAGCGGCTTTATCGACGACGACCTGCCCTTTTAGCGAACGCGAGCGCTACGCGTTTGTGGCGTTGTTGCCCGCTTCAGTGCTCGCGACGTCGACGGGCGGTCGCGGGCGCCTAGCCTCAAACGCGAACAATTCACCGACCTTGGGAGGTGAACAACGTAATTCACCGACCTTGGGAAGTGAACAACGTAATTCACCGACCCTGGGAGGTGAACAACGTCATTCATCGACCTCGGGAGATGACAATCGAATTCCCGATCCAACGTTGCTGGGTTGACGTTGGTTTCCGGCGGGCGTTGGTCGTTTGGCTGCGCTCGCGCTGCACGTTTGCAAGCCGACGTCGTCAACGGGCGGGCGCTTGGCGTTGGACACTGTTGCATTCAGCGTCGTGCAAACGAACCGATCACCGTCCAGCCTCGCGCAGTCCAAACCCACCGCACCAAAACCAACGCCGGCTGCAAAGAAATCCTGTGGCAAAAATAGCAACAACCTTCGTGTGCCAAACCTGCGGCCACGTCGAACATAAATGGTCTGGCAAGTGCCCGTCGTGCGGCGCGTGGTCCAGCTTTGTGGAACAACGCAAAGCAAAAACCACCACCGACGCGCGCACCACGTCGCTGCGCCCGGCCGGCCATGCCGTGCGCATCACCGACGTCGACGCCACCAAGGTGCCGCGGGTGACGCTCAACTTGGGCGACCTCGACCGCGTGCTTGGTGGTGGCCTCGTGCCCGGCTCGCTGGTGCTGTTGGGGGGTGAGCCCGGCGTCGGCAAAAGCACGCTGCTGTTGTTGATCGCGCGCGCCGCGGCGGAAAAAAACGCCCGCGTGCTGTACGTGAGCGCGGAAGAGAGCACCGCGCAAACCCGCATGCGCGCGGAGCGCTTGGGCGCTTTGCACGCCGACATCTTGCTGCTGGCGGAGACCGACTTCAGCTTGGTGCTCAGTGAGGTGCTACGCGTACGGCCAAACGTCTTGCTGCTCGACAGCGTGCAGACCGTTAGCTCGCCCGAGCTCGACTCAGCCGCGGGCAGTGTCTCGCAAGTGCGTGAGGTGACGCAGCGCGCGATGCAACTCGCGAAGGTCGAGGGCATCACCACGTTGCTCGTCGGTCACGTCACCAAAGACGGAGGCTTAGCGGGGCCAAAGACGCTTGAGCATATGGTCGACACGGTCTTGAGCTTTGAAAGCACGCGCTCGGGACCGCACCGCGTGTTGCGCGCGACCAAAAACCGCTTCGGCGGCACAAACGAACTCGCGGTGTTTGAGATGGCTGCCACCGGCCTGATTCCCGTCGACAATCCCAGCGCGTTGTTTTTGGCGGAGCGTCCCAAGGGGCAACCGGGTAGCGCTGTGTGCGCCACCGTCGAAGGCACGCGCCCGCTGCTGGTGGAGGTGCAGGCGCTGTGTGTGAGCACGCCGTTTGGCAACCCGCGCCGCACCACCACCGGCGTCGATCAGGTGCGCGTGGCAATGCTCGCGGCGGTGCTCGAGCGTCGCTGCGGGCTGAGTCTACTGGGCCAAGACCTCTTCGTGAACGTGGCCGGTGGCGCCGTGCTCGACGAGCCCGCCGCGGATCTCGCAGTCGCCCTCGCGGTGGCATCGAGCCTGCGCAACCGTCCCCTCGACGACGCGCTCGCCTGTTTTGGGGAGGTGGGGTTGGCAGGGGAGATCCGCGGCGTGTCGCGCGTCGACGATCGCTTAGAAGAGATCAGCCGTTTGGGCTTCACGCGCGCCCTCGTGCCCGTCGCCGGCACCGACGCTGTCGTTGTCCCCAAAGGGCTGACGCTGCTGCGCGTGAAGAGTTTGGACGAAGCGCTCGAGCTCGCGTTCGCACCGTGAGTGTCGCTCGCGCGTTCACCGCTCGACAAATACCCGACCCCTACGCACCATCGACTCACACCTTGGTGCGTAGACCGCGGCGCAACACCAACGGCTCTTCTTTGAGCGCCTCGTCGACACCGGTGGCAGCGAGCTGCCCGGCCGTCGCGACCGCGCCCAGCACGCTGACAGCCGTAGACGCCATCGCAGGCAGTGGACCCTGAGCGACGGTCATGACCGCCTGGCCCCCCGCCATCGGCAAAAATGTCGCCGCCGCCGACAGCGCATCCGCCACGCTTTGGGGATCGACGGCACCACCGGTGGCCGCGGCTTGCTCCGCGTCAGCAGCTGTCTTGCTTGCGCCGCTTGGTTTTGGCACGCGCACCGCGCTGGCTTGGTTCATGCGCTGCACGTGCTCGCGGTCTTTGCGCATGTCCTGCGTCGCTTTGACTTCGCTGGGCGCGTGGCGGTTGCCTTGGTTGAGCGCATGCTGGATGTGGACGTCGTCATGCGTGTGCATGCGCGGTCGCGACCCCGACAGCTCCGCGGCAGCGCTCGCGGGAGCTGGCAGCGTCGGCGAAGTGGCGTCGATGCGCGACAACATATCACTGGGCGGCCGCCCGTGTAAAAACGTCGAGCCCTTGATGCCAAGTTCGCGCTGCAGCTCCGCTTGCGTATACGCCTGCTCCTGCACCAAAAACGGGTCCGCGACGCCGGCGGGCAGTTGGTGTTGTTCACTGGGAAGCGCGAGATCTTCGAGGCCCTTGCGCACCAGCGGGGTCTCAAAACGCTTCTCGGGGACGTAGTCGACGTCGTGCCACAAGGCGCTCATGCCCGCTTGATGACCCGAGTATGGATTGACCGCGCCGCCCACCCGCATCGTTGCCTCCGTCGAGGATTCAGTGTCCACGGTCCGGCGTCCGTTGTCGAGAGATCGCGAGCGCTACGGGCCGGCGGCGTTGTCCCCCGGTGTGTTGCGCGCGACGTGGACCCGACGCCCACTTGGCCGGTGCGGCCGAACCCCGCTTCAAGGCCGTGTTGCGGATCCCGTGCGACCTCGCTCAGTCGGCTTCGGGCTTGGCAGCGACGTCGTCGGCTAAAACGGCGTCTTTGGTGTCGTTGGCGTCTTTGGCTTCGACGACGTCGCCGTCGACGTTGGCACGCACGCGCTTGGGGCGGTTGTAGCCGGGGGCGCCGGGACCCTTGAGCCAGTTACCGAGCGTGGTCACGCCGTCGTTGACGGTGCTGGCGAGCGTGCTGCTGGCAGAGGGACTGGCGGCGAGCGTGCTGTCTCGCTCGGTGCTGTCTCGCTCGGTGCTGGGTCGCGCTGCTTCGACGGCTGCGTCCGGCGACAGCCCCTCGTGTGGGGCCGCCTCGCTCATCGCTTGCGACGCGCTTTTGGCGGCCGCCTCCACCTGCAGCGCCACGCTGCGGCCCAGCTGATCCGCCGACGCCACCCACTGCGCACCTGCGTCGGGTGGCAGCGCCGCGCGGGCCTTTTGAAATGCCGCTTGCGCCCCATCGCGCAGGCTCGCACCGGCCTTTTTTACCACGTCATAGGCGCCCCCGGCGGCTTCGCCGACCTTGCCAAGCGGGGTACCTTTAACCTCGTCACGCACGGTCTCTTTGACGGTTTGGCGCATCGATTCCTTGGCCGAATCCCACAGCGACGCTTGCGGCCGACGACGACCGCGCCGGCGCTTCTTTTTGCTGCGCGCTTGGGCGCTGGGGTTTTGCACGCCGTCGACCTCGTCGGGTTCGCGCGCGCCCGCTCGGGTGGGCGCGGGGGCGCGTGCAAACACCGCCGACACCGAGCTACCGAGGCCCTTTAACTGCGCCGCCACGGTGTCGCGCATCTCCGCCAGCGTGATCCCGCGGTCCAGTAGCAACTTCGTCTCGCGCGCCACGCGGTCCGCGGCGTCTTCGGGAGGCTGTCTGAGCACCTTGCCGTCTTTGTCGCGGGTTTTTGCGCGCTTGCCCTCGCCCTGTTTTTTCGCCGACACGACAAGCGCGCCGCTGGTGGCGGTGCCGGCTGCCAGGGCGATCAGCGCACGCTGAATCAACGGGTTCATCACCATCAGCAACACGGGCATAGGGGTATCAAACTCCTCCGCCTATCATGCGCACGGAGCAGCCGCGGGACAAGTTTTGCGTGGTGGAGGCCCGCGCGATCCCCTTTTGACGTGGGGCGCGCGCCAAGCAAGGCAGCAGCAACCAGGAGATGGCGATGACCCGCACCAGCCCGAGTCCCACCGACGCTGTCATCGTCAGCGCCTGCCGCACGCCCATCGGCAAGCTGCGCGGTGCCCTCAGTAGTGTGCGTGCCGATGACCTGCTCGCGCTCGCCCTCAAAGAAGCCGTGCGTCGCGCGGGCGTCGACGGCGCCGCGGTCGAGGAGGTGTTCGCGGGCTGCGCCAACCAAGCGGGCGAGGACAACCGCAACGTCGCACGCATGGCGGCGTTGTTGGCGGGCCTGCCACACAGCGTACCGGGCGTCACCGTCAACCGGCTGTGCGCGTCGGGGCTCGAGGCCATTGTGCAAGCGAGCCGCGCCATCCGCGTGGGGGAGATGGACATCGCCCTTGCGGGTGGGGTCGAAAACATGACGCGCGCGCCATGGAGCATGATGAAGCCCGACGCGGGCTTTGTCACCGGTGCGCCCGCGGTGTTTGACACTGCGTTAGGCTGGCGCTTCCCGAACCCCAAAATGCCAGCGCTATTTCCCCTCGAGCAGATGGGCGAGACGGCCGAGAACCTCGTCGACGAATTTCACATTTCGCGGGTGGCGCAAGACGCGTTCGCGTTGCGCTCACACCAGCGGGCGTCCGCGTCGACGCTGTTGTTTGCGCGCGAGATCGTCGGTGTGCCGGTGCCGCAAAAAAAGGGCGAGCCGGTGCTGTTTGCCACCGACGAGGGCCCGCGCGCGGACAGCAGCATGGACGCGCTCGCCAAACTCAAGCCGGCGTTTCGTGACGGTGGCAGCGTCACCGCGGGAAACGCGTCATCGCTCAATGACGGTGCCGCAGCAGTGCTGTTGATGTCGCGCGCGGCAGCGCACGCGCACGGCTTGCCGGTCTTGGCGGTGGTGCGCGGTTGTGCATCAGCCGGCGTGTCGCCGCGCACCATGGGCATCGGGCCCGCACCTGCAATCGAAAAAATCTTGCGCGCCCACAAGCTCACCATGCGCGACATCGATCGCATCGAGCTCAACGAGGCCTTCGCTGCGCAAGCGCTCGCGGTGGTGTCGCGTCTGGGCATGAGCGATAGCGACGTCGACAGCAAAGTGAACGTGCGTGGCGGCGCGATAGCGCTCGGGCACCCGTTAGGTTGCTCTGGTGCGCGCATCACCACCACGCTCATCAACATCATGCACGACGACAACGCGACGCTCGGCATCGCCACATTGTGCGTCGGCGTCGGTCAAGGTTTGGCCATGTTGTTGCAACGGGAGTAGCGCATGCTTGAGATCACTCACGCCGTCGTCGTCGGTGCGGGCACCATGGGGCACGGCATTGCGCACGTGCTCGCGCACGCAGGCGTGCACACCACCTTGGTGGACGTGCAGCAGCAGTTCGTCGACACCGGCTTAAAAAAAATCACCGCCAACCTCGACAGTGGGGTCAGCAAGGGCAAAGTCACGTCGGCGGCGCGTGACGCTACGCTTGCGCATCTGCGCGGCAGCACGTCGATGGACGCGCTCAACACCGCGCAGCTCCTGGTGGAAGCTATCCCTGAGCAGATCGCGATGAAGCGCGCGCTGTTTGCCCACGCCGACGAGCGCATGCCCAAAGGCGCGCTGCTGGCGTCCAACACCTCAAGCCTGAGCATCACGGAGATAGCGGCCGGCACCAAGCGGCCCGAGCACGTGGTGGGGCTGCACTTTTTTAATCCCGTGCACATCATGAAGTTGCTCGAGATTGTCAAAGGTGCACTCACCGATGACGACGCCATCGCCGCCAGCCGCGCGCTCGCGACACGCATCAACAAAACCTGCGTGGTGGTGAACGACTCGCCCGGTTTTGCGACGTCGCGCTTGGGTGTGGCGGTGGGTTTGGAAGCGACGCGCATGCTGCAAGAAGGCGTGGCGTCGGCGGCCGACATCGACACCGCGATGAAGCTCGGCTACGGCTTTCCGATGGGCCCGCTTGAGCTCGGCGATTTGGTCGGGCTCGATGTGCGTTTGGCGATTGCGCAGGCGCTGTACGAGGAGCTTGGCACTGAGACGTTTAAACCTCCGCGCTTGCTGAGGACCTTGGTGCGCTTGGGCCACCTGGGAAAAAAAACCGGCCGCGGATTTTATCGCTACGACGACAACGGGCAGATCGTCGGCGACAACGCTGCTGCGCGGCCGTTTTCGTGATGCCGCTGGTGTTGCTTGGCGACGACGACACCACGCCGCTGTTGGTGAGCGTGCCCCACGCGGGCACGGCGGTGCCCGAGACGGACGCGCCGCTGCTGGCACTTGAGGGCCGCGCGCTGCTGCGCGATGCCGATTTGTTTTGCGATCGCTTGACGCGCGATGTGCCGCGCTTGGGTGTGACCACGGTGGTGCAGCAAGTGTCGCGCTATGTGCTCGACGTGAACCGCGCGCCTGACGACGTCGATCGCGACGTGTGCGCCGACATCGAGCGGCCCGCCAAGGCCACCGCGCGAGGGCTCGTGTGGCGCGAAACCACCGACGGCGCGCGCGTGCTCAAGCGCACCTTGACGCGCGCCGAGCTCGCTGAGCGCATCGCGCGCATCCACACGCCGTACCACGCCACGCTCAATGCACTGCTCGAGCAGCGACGCGAGCGCTGCGGTTTTGCGCTGTTGCTCGACGTGCACTCGATGCCGTCTTTGGGCAAAGCCGGCCACGCCGACCCGGGCGCGCGCCGCGCGGACATCGTGCCTGGCGACGTGCGCGGGACCTCGTGTGCCCCGCGCGTCATGCAGCTGGTGAGCGAGCACTTCGCGCAGCGCGGCTACAGCGTGCGCCGCAACGATCCGTATATGGGCGGCTACATCACCCGCCACCACGGCCGCCCCGCCCGCGGCGTGCACGCCATCCAGCTCGAGCTCAATCGCGATTTGTACATGGACGAGGCCAACTTCAGCTACGACTTGAACAAGGCCGCTCGCGTCGTCCCCGATCTCGAAGCGTTGGTGAAGGCGCTGAGGGACCTGCGGCTATGACGACGTGAACCATTGAATCGACAGCTCACCGAAGCGTGCGGTGCACTTGCGCGATGTGGCGCCACAGCTCGGCTTCGTCTTCGCCGATAAGCTCCGTGGTCGCGACGCCCGCTGCGGTTGACGTGCGCTGGTGCTGCAGTGCGATGACGGCGCTTTTGACCCACACGGAACTGCCTCGGAAATTCGCCTGCGCGCTGCTGTACGCCTTGGCGGTCTCAAACAGCGCGGCGCATTCGGGAGTCAGTGCGCTGAGCTCGCGCAAGTCACAAAACACGCGGTAGTCTTTTCCACGCGTGGCGTCCACGGCGCTGTTGTGCGCATCGACGAACGCTTCCATGTCGTTGGTGGAAAAACGCCCGCTCAGCGTGAGGTGGACCACGCCTGCGTGTGAGGTGACGTCCACGCTCCAATGCCCCATGCCTGACGTTACCACGTGAGCGTGCACGGATCACAAAACACCCTCCCGCACGGGTCGGGTGTATCAGCACGCATCAGCACAACAGACCCACCCGTCGACGCCGACGACGCATCGCCAACAGCACGGCCCCCGCGCACACCGCATCTGCTTGCGAGCTCGCGCCGCAGCTGCAGCCGCCGCCCGACACCGTGGCGTCGCCGCTTGCGACAAGGCCTGCCAGGTCGATCGCAGCGTCACCTTCGCCTTCACCTTCACCTTCACCCTCGCCTTCACCTTCACCTTCGCCTTCACCTTCGCCCTCACCTTCGCCTTCAGCACTGCACGCGGGCACGGTGGCGTCGGGGAAGCATGCGTCGAGGTGGTCGTAGACGCCGTTTTGGTCTTGGTCGCGGGGTGCAAGCGCATTGGGCCCGACTTCAACGGCGGTGCGCACGGTGTCGTCGTCGTCGTCATCGTCGAGGGCGTTGATGGTGCCGTCCCCATCGGTGTCGACGGCTGCGCTGACGTCGCCGACCTCGACCCCGTCGCGCAACGTGTCGGCGTCGCTGTCGGGATCTTGCGGGTCGGTGCCGAGCGTCAACTCTTGCGCGTGGGTCAAGCCGTCGCCGTCAAGGTCGCACACGGCCGCCACCGTCGACGGTGCGCACGGGTTGGTATTTTGCACGTCGTGTTCGTCATCAACAGCGTCGCCATCGACGTCAACGATCGAGCTCTCCAGCGCGTCAATGGCGCCGTCACTGTCGGTGTCGTCGAGCTCCGCGCCGTCAAGCGCGCCGTCGTCGTCGGTGTCGGCGTCGTTGGCATCGGTGCCGAGGGCTTGCTCTTGCGCGTTTGTCAGCGCGTCGTTGTCGCGATCGCACGCGCCCGCTGCGCTCGACGGCACGCAGGCGTTGCTGTTTTGCGGATCGAGTTCGTCAACGACGCCGTCAGCGTCGCTATCAACGTCGTCACTGTCGAGCGCATCGATGAACGCGTCACCGTCCGCGTTCGCAGTTTCCGCGCCGTCGAGTTCCACATCGGCATCAGTGTCGGGGTTGTTGGGGTCGGTGCCGAGCGCGCTCTCGACGCCGTTTGTTAAGCCGTCGCTGTCCGCGTCACACGCCGCTGCTGACGACGCAGGCACGCATGGGTTGGTGTTGTCGCTGTCGAACTCGTCGACGCGCCCGTCCGCGTCGGTGTCGATATCGTCGCTGTCGAGCGCATCTATGAACGCGTCGCCGTCCGCGTTCGCCGTTTCCGCGCCGTCGAGGTCGCCGTCGTCGTCGCTGTCGGGGTCGCGCGGGTCGGTGCCAAGTG